>NZ_JBXWSK010000019.1:0-50429 GCF_059613385.1 Ruegeria sp. BHSA162 | reverse complement strand
ACGGCTTCCCGAACGTGGGGGACCTTGGGCCGGATATCTACCTGTTCTCGTCCTACAAGACCTACGGACCGCATCAGGGCTGCATGGTGATCCGGCGCACGCTGGGCGAGCTGCTGCCCAATCAGGGGCATTTCTTCAACGGAGACGTGCTGTACAAGCGGTTCACACCGGCCGGCCCGGACCACGCTCAGATTGCCGCCAGCGCCGGCATGGCCGACTATGTCGAACAACTCTGCGACCACCACGGCGGCCCATCTTCGGGGGCTTCCGCGCGTGGTGCTTTTGTCCACGACCTGATGCGTGCGCACGAAGTTGAGCTTCTGCAGCCGGTTCTGGACGCGCTCAAGGATCGCAACGCGGTGCGCCTGATCGGCCCGTCCGATGCCGAACGCCGGGCTCCGACCGTGGCCTTGGCCGTCAACCGCGACGCGGAAAGCGTGGCGGCCGATCTGTCCAAACACGGCATCATGGCCGGCGGTGGTGATTTTTATGCGGTTCGCCCGCTGACCGCCATGGGTGTCGACCTGGAGCAAGGTGTTCTACGGGTAAGTTTCACCCACTACACCTCGCGAAACGAGATCGACCAATTGCTCGAAGCATTTGACCGGGTTTTGTGATCCGGTAACAGTTCCGCCCCGTAGACATATGAAAACGGGGCGGAAATGGACAAAGAGCAGTCACCAATCATTTTGTGGTTCCGGCGTGATCTACGCCTGACTGACCATCCGGCTTTGGCTGCGGCCGCGCAGACAGGGCGACCTGTGATACCTGTTTTTCTGCGAGATCAGCTGGTCGATGACTTGGGCGCGGCTCCGAAATGGCGGCTGGGCCTCGGCCTTGCCGCATTGTCTGACGGCCTCGAGCGCAAGGGCAGCAAGCTGATCCTGCGAAGCGGCCCGTCGCTGGCCGCGCTTGAAGACCTGATACGGGAAACGGGGGCAACTGATGTTTATTGGTCGCGGGCCTATGATCCCGAATCCATCGGGCGTGACACTCAGATAAAGGCTGCGTTGTCCGCGCAGGACGTATCCGCCAAGTCTTTTGCCGGGCATCTTTTGTTCGAGCCATGGACGGTCGCCACAAAGGCGGGTCAGCCCTTTCGTGTTTTTACGCCCATGTGGCGGGCTGTGCGAGGGAGAGAGGTCGACGCTCCCAAGCCTGCACCGTCGCGGATCGCGGCACCCCGATCATGGCCGCAGTCGGACGGGCTTGAGGCCTGGAACCTTGGCGCGGATATGCGTCGTGGCGCAGCGGTCGTTCGGGCTCATGTCGAACCGGGCGAGGCCGCCGCATTTGCGCAGCTGGACGAATTCACCGAACGGCTCGACGCGTATCCAGCAAAACGCGACGATCTGGGCGATGACGGCACATCGGGACTGTCCGAGTACCTTTCGTTGGGCGAGATCAGCCCGGCAACCATCTGGCACCGGGTCCAGAGCGCAGGGTTTTCCGGTTCATCCGGGGCCGAGGGCTTCTTGCGCCAACTCGTCTGGCGCGAGTTCGCATATCACCTGATGTACCATACGCCGCATCTACTGAGCGCGAATTGGAAGCCGGAATGGGATGCGTTTCCGTGGAAAACCGACACGGACACCCCCGAAGTTCGAGCCTGGACAATGGCGCGAACGGGGATACCGGTGATAGATGCGGGCCTGCGGCAGATGTATGTCACTGGCCGGATGCACAACCGCGTCCGAATGATCGTCGCCAGCTACCTGACCAAGCACCTGATGACGCACTGGAAGATCGGCATGGATTGGTTTGCGGACTGTCTGGTCGATTGGGATCCGGCAGCGAATGCTATGGGGTGGCAGTGGGTTGCCGGGTCGGGGCCGGATGCCTCGCCGTTCTTTCGTATCTTCAACCCGCAGACCCAAGCCGAGAAGTTTGACCCCACGGGCGCCTATGTCCGCCGGTGGCTGGCCGAAGGACAAAAGAACCCACCCGAGACGGCGCTTGCCTATTTCGATGCGGTGCCGGTGTCATGGGGACTGTCTCCGACGGATGCCTATCCTGATCCGGTCGTGGATCTGAAGGTTGGGCGACAGCGGGCGCTTGCCGCCTACGAAGGCCGAAAACACCAGTAAGGAATTGAAAACTTGCCAGAAACGGAATCCCGTCCTAGCCTGCTCCGACCACCGCACAGGGGAGAGCGGATGATCCTGACGACGACAGAGGGGCAGAAAAGCCTGCCCAGATATTTTTCGCAGGTCTTCAAGATGCTGCAGCGAATGGAGTCCGGACGGCTGGACATCGCGCTGCCGGACGGGCGCATTTTTCGCAACGAAGGCGCCAAGCCCGGACCTGTCGCCCGCGTTGATATTCACGACCCGGATGTATTCGCGCGGCTGATCCGTGAAGGCGAGCTCGGATTTTCCGACGCCTACCTTGAGGGTGGGTGGAGCACACCTGACCTGCGCGCCTTCATGGATCTTGTCCATCTGGGCACCGAGACGGTGTATGATGATTTCACTGGCAAGTTTTTGGTTCAGGCCTATGAGCGCCTGCGGTTCTGGCTGCACCGGAACAACCGAAAGCAGGCCAAAAAGAACATTTCGTACCACTACGATCTGGGCAATGATTTCTACAGCCTTTGGCTGGACGAGACGATGACCTACTCCAGCGCGCTGTTCGAAACCGGTCAGGAAAGTCTGGAAAAGGCTCAGACGGCCAAATATGCCAGCCTGGTGGACGAGATGGGAGCAAAGCCGGGCGACCACATCCTTGAAATTGGCTGCGGTTGGGGTGGCTTTGCTGAATACGCCGCTAAAGAAAGAGACCTGAGGGTCACAGGCCTGACCATCAGTCAAGAACAGTTGAAGTATGCGACGCAACGCATAGAAAAAGCTGGGCTTTCCGACAAGGTGACCTTCAAGCTGCAGGACTATCGCGACGAGCGTGGGCAGTATGACGGCATTGCGTCGATCGAGATGTTCGAGGCCGTTGGGCAAAAGTACTGGCCGGTCTATTTTCAAACGGTCCGCGACCGGCTGAAGCCCGGCGCACGGGCCACGCTTCAGATCATAACAGTGGCCGACCGCCGCTGGGACGTCTACAAGAACGGTGTTGACTTTATCCAGAAATACATCTTTCCGGGCGGCATGTTGCCGGCCCCGACGGTGCTGAGGCAGGAAATCCAGCAGGCCGGTCTGGATGTGGTCAAGTCGAAGGAGTTCGGCCCAAGCTATGACCTGACCCTGCGGCGCTGGTACGACACGTTCAACGACAAATGGGACCAGGTTGCTGCGATGGGCTTTGATGAGCGTTTCCGCCGCATGTGGAATTATTATTTGACCGCTTGCGGCGCAGCCTTTGACACGGGCAATTGCGATGTGACACAGATCACCGTAGCAAAACCCAACTAACACACGGAAATATCGGAATGCCGACAGCCTCACGTCTTGTTGCCGCGCTCAGTCTCATGGTGGTGGCTTTCCTTGTGTCCGGCATGATCATCGACAACGGCGAAGAGGGAAAGGACTACGGCTACTTTACCTATGTGAACCTGGTCCTTGGTTTTTTGTGTGGTTGGGTCATCATGGGCAAACGGGCTGGCCGCGGCTGGACTGCAGCCGTGAACAATGGCCTGACCGGAGTGGTTTCTCTGGTGTTTTGGGGCCTGTTCGTTCAGGGCACGTACGAGATGTTCCGGCTTGCGATGCGTCACCGCTATGACGGGCCATTCGAGGCATTGCTGGCCATTTTCCAGATCGGTGTGGATTTCGGCAAGCAACTGATCTCGCCCGAGATCATCGCGACCTTGGCGATTGGTGCTCTGCTGTCCGGCCTGTTTACCGAAGGCGCCTCGCGGCGCTGGAACTGACGCCCTAGTCACGAGCCTACGATGACCAATCTGTTTTTCTACGGCACATTGCGGTATTTGCCGCTGCTTGAACTTGTTTTGGGTCGCTCGGGTCAGGATCTTGCGGCCGAGCCGGCGATGCTGCTGGACCATGCGGTTCACGCGGTGCAGGACCAAGCCTTTCCGATGATCCTTGAGGCGCCCGGCGCAGCGGCACGGGGTATCTTGGTGCAGAACTTATCTGCGCAAGACATTGAACGGTTGGCCTTCTACGAAGGTGGGTTCGACTATGACCTGCATGTCAAGGAGGTCGTCCTTGAGGGCGGATCGCCCGTTTCCGCCCAAGTCTTCTTTCCCGCCCCCGGGTTATGGACGCCGGCCGATCCCTGGTCATTGGAAAAGTGGGTTTCCGAGTGGGGCGCGATGACCCTCTTGGCTGCGGATGAGGTCATGGGGTATTTCGGCAAGGTCGATACTTCTCGGATCGCGCGCAGTTTTTCCGCCATTCGTACCCGGGCGTGGGCCAAACATGCGGCGCAGCAACGAAAAACCGGGGATGGACGCAGCGTTCACGATGATGTGATCGTGCACCGCCACACGCGCGCATATATCGACTATTTCGGGATGGAAGAAATCGAACTGCAGCACCGCCGATACGATGGGTCGATGGGGCCGGTTCTCAATAGGAATGGCTTGATGCAGGGTGCTGCGGTCGTGGTGCTGCCGTATGATCCCCTGCGAGATACGGTCCTTCTGGTTGAGCAGTTCCGAACCCCGGTATTCTTGATCGATGACCCCGAGCCTTGGATGTGGGAACCGGTCGCCGGCATGATCGACCCCGGAGAAACCCCTGAACAGGCGGCCCACCGGGAAGCCATGGAGGAGGCGCAGGTGTCGTTCTCGCGGCTCGAATATGCAGGTGGCGCCTATTCTTCGAGCGGATCTTCCACCGAATTCATCCACCTCTATGTTGGGATTGGAGACCTCACCGCCTCGATCAACAATGGTGGCTTGGCGACCGAGGGGGAGGACATTCGCAGCAGGATTCTGCCATATGCCGAATTCATGGATATGGTTGACCGGCATGTCTTCAAGGACCTTCCTCTATTGTCCCTGGCGCATTGGTTGGCACGCAACCGCGATCGGTTGCGGGGATGACTATCCCGCCTTGTGGTCGGCGCAGGGCACCTGTACATCTGCAAAAACGCCAATTTACAAGAGGGTGCCATGCGCATTGCACGAGACCTTGCTGACGCCGTAGGAAAAACTCCGTTGATCCGGCTGCGCCGTGTCAGCGAAGAAACCGGGTGCGAAATCCTTGGGAAGGCCGAGTTCATGAACCCCGGTCAGTCGGTCAAGGATCGCGCGGCGCTGTTCATCATTCGCGACGCCATTGCGCGCGGCGATCTCAAGCCCGGCGGGACGATTGTCGAGGGGACGGCGGGCAACACGGGCATCGGTCTGGCGCTGGTCGGCGCGTCGATGGGGTTCAAAACCGTGATCGTCATCCCGGAAACCCAATCCGAAGAGAAGAAGGACATGCTGCGCCTCGCCGGGGCTCAACTGGTTCAGGTTCCCGCTGCACCTTACCGGAATCCCAACAATTTTGTGCATTACTCTCGGCGACTGGCCGAGCAGTTGGCCAAGACCGAACCCAATGGTGCGATTTGGGCAAACCAGTTCGACAACGTCGCGAACCGTCAGGCACATGTCGAGACCACTGGCCCGGAAATCTGGGAGCAGACTGACGGCAAGGTCGATGGATTCATCTGCGCGGTCGGATCCGGCGGAACGCTGGCCGGTGTGGCCGAGGCTTTGCAGCCCAAGGGCGTCAAGATCGGTATCGCCGATCCGATGGGTGCCGGTCTCTATTCCTATTACACGACGGGTGAAATCGCGATGGAGGGTGGCTCGATCGCCGAAGGGATCGGCCAGGTCCGCATCACCAAAAACCTTGAAGGGTTCAAGCCCGACCACGCCTACCAGATTACGGACAACGAAGCGTTGCCCTATATCTTCGATCTTCTGCGCGAAGAGGGGTTGGTCATGGGTGGATCCACCGCAATCAACATTGCCGGCGCCGTGAGGCTGGCCAAGGAAATGGGTCCGGGTCACACCATCGTCACCGTGTTGTGCGACTATGGCACGCGCTACCAGTCGAAACTGTTCAACCCCGACTTCCTGCGTGAAAAAGAATTGCCGGTTCCAGAGTGGATGACCGAGGCCCCGCGCAGCATTCCGGGTGTTTTTGAGGACGTATGATGCTGCGGCGGTTTCTGGTTTTACTGGCATTTGCGTTTGTGGTCGCATTTGGCGTCGCAGGCGGAGCCTCGGCGCAGCTGACCGACCGTCAGAGCGAGTACTACCAGGGTTGGCTCAGCACCGCCGAGCGTGCCGAGAAGGTGATCGAAGCCAATCGGGCATCGAATGCTTCGATGGAGAAATTGCGCGCTGAAATAAGTGGTTATCGGGACGACTTCAATCGCGCCCGAAATGCGAACACGGATCGCATTCAAACGCTGGAAAGCCAGCTCAAGGCATTGGGGCCCAAACCCGATGACGGATCTTCGGAACCCGAAGACATCGCCAGCTTGCGAGAGAACCTCGAGCAGCAACTCAACAGCCTGAAGGTGCCGCGGATCATCTCGGAAGAAGCCTATAGCCGTGCCAACGGCCTGATCAGCGAAATCGACAAGATCATTCGTGAACGGCAGCGGAAAGAGTTTCTTGAGCGCGGGCCATCGCCGCTCAACCCGGCGCATTGGGCGCCTGCCTGGGTGGACGTAACCGAAGCTGGCCGTGCATTGATGAACGAGACGAAGGCCAACATGCGTTCGGCCCTTGTCCGCGAAAAGCTGAAAGAGAGCGGACTTGCCATCGGTATTCTGCTCGCGGTGGCCGCGATCCTGCTGCTGTTCGGGCGATCATGGTCGGAGAAAGCTGGGGATTATCTGCGGCGGTTCGGAGGCTCCGGGCGAGGCGTTTGGACTTTCGTCGTGTCGCTGTTCCGGATCATCCTGCCGTGGTTCGGGGTTGCCCTCATCGTTCAGGCGGTGGTCATGACCGGAGTGCCGGGGTTGCGCGGCACATTGCTGATCCAGGAAATTCCGTATTGGGCCGCGATCATCCTGTTTTACGACTGGATCGGCCGTCAGGTCTATTTGATGGGCGAAGAACGGGGTTTCAAAGTCCTGTCGGCAAATACGATCAAGGAACTGCGGGTTTATCTGGATCTGCTCGCGCTGATGCTGATCCTGCATGAACTGGGCCAATTGTTCGAACGGATCGAAAACACCTCTGAGGCTACTCGCGCCGTCGTCAGCTTCCCGGTGATACTCGTGACAGCCCTGTTGCTGCTGCGGATCCGCCAAATCCGCCGCCCCGAAGGTTCTGAGGACGAGTCTGAGCAGGGCCAGTCGACACGGGCGGCCGGGTTCAGTCAGCTGGTCGAGCTGCTCCGTCGGGCGCTGTTTTTCCTGGGCATCGCAAGCGTTGTCCTGGCTGCCATTGGCTATACCAATGCCGCCGAAGCGATCGTGTTCCCATCGGTCAAAACGCTGGTCCTGATAACGGCCATCGTCATCTTCCAGCGGTTCATCAGCTCGATCTATGGCTGGTTGACGGGGCAGGGCGACGCGGCTAGCGACTCGTTGTTCTCGGTGCTGGTCGGGTTCGTTCTGGCCATTCTGTCGTTGCCCATTCTGGCGCTGTATTGGGGCGCGCGCGACTCGGACCTGCGCGAGGCGTGGTCCCGGCTTCTGATGGGTTTTGACATTGGCGGCGTGACGGTCTCGCCCAGCAACTTCCTGACTTTCGTGGCCGTATTTGCGATCGGTTACATGCTGACCAGACTGCTGCAGAGCGGTTTGCGCAACTCATTGCTGCCAAAAACCAGCATCGATCCGGGTGGGCAGAACGCGATCGTCGCAGGAACGGGCTACGTGGGAATTTTCCTTGCGGCGCTGGCCGCGATCATTGTCGCGGGTTTTGATCTGTCGTCACTGGCGATCGTCGCGGGTGCGTTGTCCGTGGGCATCGGTTTCGGATTGCAGACAATCGTGTCGAATTTTGTATCGGGCATCATCCTGTTGGTCGAACGGCCGATCGCAAAAGGGGACTGGATCGATGTCAACGGGATGATGGGCTATGTGCGCGACATCTCGGTGCGATCGACACGGGTGGAAACCTTTGACCGGACCGATGTGATCGTTCCTAACTCGGACCTGATCAGCGGCGTGGTGACCAACTATACCCGCGGCAACACCATCGGACGGGTCATCGTTCCGGTTGGCGTCGCCTATGGGACCGACACTCGCAAGGTCGAGAAGATCCTGGGTGAAATCGCGAATGCGCATCCGATGGTTTTGGCCAACCCGGCACCCAACGTCGTGTTCCAGGGGTTTGGCGCGGACTCGCTGGATTTCGAAATCAGAGCCATCCTGCGTGACGTGAATTGGGTGCTTTCCGTAAAGTCGGACATGAACCACGAAATCAACCGGCGCTTTACCGAAGAAGGGATCGAGATTCCATTCGCACAGCGCGATCTCTGGCTGCGAAACCCCGAGGTTCTGGTGCAACCGGCCAACAAGGCAGCGAAGCCCGAACAGCCGGATCAACAGGAGCCTGTGAAAACCGACGACTCAAGCTCGGCGCCGATGGGCCTGACCGAGGCGGACATGGACACAGACAACGGCGAAGAGCTGTAGTCAGAGGACTACAGCAACATCTCGCCGGCTGGACGAGACCGAAGCGACCCCGCTCAATCGTTTGGTGTGGGGGAGCTTCAGGCAACTTGCGGATCCCCTGGATTTCCGCGCAATCGGCCCTTGCAAATCCCTGTTCGTTGGTCCAAATATCGCCGGCACGGAGAGGTGGCCGAGTGGTCGAAGGCGCACGCCTGGAAAGTGTGTAGGCGGGAAACCGTCTCCAGGGTTCGAATCCCTGTCTCTCCGCCATTCACCTTGAATACCCACAGTTTTTGCGCACCGCGCGGGATCGGCAGTGTTTTGGCCCGGACACCTTGGGCGAACATGTGTTGTGCGCTGGGATCCGTACTGCCGGGCGGTGAGGCGGTGTACCGGGATTGTTACGTATCGGGGAACTGCACGGCCAGTTCTTTGCTTTTGGGAACGGCTTGGCAGGTCAGAACTTCACCGCGTGCGATGTCGTTCTGATCGAGGGCCATGTGCGCCCGCATTTGAACCTGACCCTCTGTCCGAATTGCGCGGCATGCACCGCAGACGCCTGACTGGCAGCTGAAGGGCGGCGCCAGACCCGCTGCAATGGCGGCCTCCAGGATCGTTTGCCCAGCCTCGATAGGCACATCGCGGGTTTTCCCATCCAGCGTCACCCTCGCTGTGGCCGCCATGCCGGATTGGTTCATGTCCTGAACTGGGTCGGCGCCGAAGCTTTCCATGTGGATGCGAGAATCGGGCACATCCAGCGCGTTCAGCGCTGCCCGGACGTCTGAGTTCATGCTGCCAGAGCCGCAGATCCAATACTGGACGTCCTGCGCGATGGGGGGCGTCTCGTCGATTGCCGCCTTGATCGCATCCGTGTCAACGCGGCCGGTTCGCCAAGGGCTGAACCAGCTCAACAGCGATCGAGATGACAAGACATGGCGCAAGGTGAACCGGTATGGGTTGGCCTCGACAAGGGCGTCCAGCGTTTCCCGAAACAGAATCTCATTCTCGGACCGGTTGCCGTAGATTAGATGGGCGACGGAATGTGGCTCGTGGTCAAGCACGGCTCGGATCATCGCATAAAGCGGCGTCAGTCCGCTGCCCGCGCCAAAAAAGTAGTGGGTGCGTCGTGCAGTTGCGTTGGGTTCCAGCGTGAAGCGGCCAAAGGGTGGCATCGCCTCGACCGTATCTCCGGCGCGCAGGGTGTCGCCGATATGGTTCGACACCAATCCTTCGGAAACGCGTTTCACGGTGATCCGCAGCGCTTCGTCTGGCGGGTTTGAGATGGTGTAGCAGCGTCGCTGCTCTTTCCCGCTCAGGCCGAAGCGCAGTGTCAGATGTTGGCCGGGGGACCAGCGAAACAGCTCAGTCAGGGCTGGTGGTACGTCCAGCACGACGGTGGTTGCTTCGCCACCGATTTCAGGCCGGATTTCAGCCACGGACAAGGGGAAGAATTTTCGGGTCACGAGTGGTCCTTTCCTGAGCAAAAGACGGCCATCTTCAGTCAGCGATAATCCATGGTGGTGTGCAGTGAGCGGATCACCCATTTTCGGCCTTTGCGCGTCAGCGAAAAGCGGTCGGTTTGCGCCATCGTACCTGCGTGACCCTGCCAGTCGTACTTGACTGTGGTGACCGCTGTTGCCGTGGCGCTGCCCGGCTCTTCCGTAATCACGATCCGCGGGGGTGAGCGGTCTGTTTCCACATATCCCTGCAGCGCTGGGAAAGATTCAAAGCCGGTGTCGCCCTTTCGCTGGGCCCAATCGGCCACCGAATAGCTAAAGTGATCATCCGGCTGGCCCTGACCATATTTTACGTTGATCGTGTGGATCGCTTCGGGATCTCAGTCGCTCCAGGCGAACTGGGAGTCGGGGGCGGAGAGCTGACGTTCGGCAACCGCCTTCGGGTCGCTGCCGGGCGCGGCGAGAGCCAGTCCGCCTGCCAGGGCGATCCCAGCCAAGGTGGCAAGAATGCGGAGTATCACGGGATGACCTTTGTGTTCTGGGCAATTGGGCGCGGGATGATTGGTGCCGGCCCAGGGATGGCGTTTGGAGAGAGTGTTTTGGGCCTGGTCATGTCTCAGCATCAGCTTTCGCCATGAAGTCCAGAACAACTTGCTGATGCTGCAAAACCGGGCCTTCTCCGACAGAGGCGGGGCCGACTTCAAACAACGGGCTTGCCAAGGATTTCTGTTGCTGTTCGCAGGCATAGACATCTTCGGTCGTGAAATCGCCCGAGGCCATCGGATCATCTTTGCCCAACGCGTGGTCGCCTTTGTATTTCGTGCCACCGAAGTCACGCCAGAACGCGTAAGAAGACCATTGCTGCCGCGAGTACTCCCACGCCGACGCGCTGGCCAATCGGGTGCGGTTTTCCACGCGTGTTCGGTCGGGCGCAAGCGGCGTGATGATGAAGATGTTCCAGCTGTCTTCACTGCCTGCCAGGCCAATGCCCGGAAACAGCATCGGCACCCAGGCGCCAACATGCGGTTTCGGGATTACCCGCGGAGTGGGCAGGTTTTTCTCGAGCGCGCGGGCATAGTCTGACGCGGGCGGCTCCCAAAAATGATAGTGTGGACCTTTCCAGCCGTATTCGGCGCGACCGTGGTCATACATGTGAAGCGTGTTCGAATGCAGGTGGCTCAGGTGGAAGACGTCGATGTAGTTCTCAACCACGATCTTCCAGTTGGCGCGGATCTCATAGCTTTGGCGGGCTTCGCCGTATTCGACCAATTCTTCGGGCTTGTGCGGGCCCAGCAACGGATCCACGGGCCCGAACCACTCCGCAAGGCTCGGCGCCTGCGGGTTAGGGTGCACGAAGATCATCCCGCGCCAGAGATCGACGCTTGCGGGTTTCAACCCGAGGCAAGATTTGTCGATGCCGTCAGGATATTCGCGGTTTTCATCCGGGACCGAGATCAGGTTGCCTTCCAGATCGTAGGTCCAATCGTGATAGGGGCAGGTCAGTGCCTTCTGTGTTTTGCCCACTGCACGGATCAATTGGGTTCCGCGGTGACGGCAGATGTTGTGGAACGCCCGCAGCCGACGGTCGCGCCCCATTACGACGAAGATGTTGTGCAAACCTGCCTGGACCGAGATGTAATGTCCGGGCTCGGGTACATCCTCGGCAAACCCGGCATATCGCCAGGTGCGAGAGAAGATCAGTTCTTGCTCGCGGCCGTACCAGTCCTGCGCTGTATAGGCAGAGGCGGGAAGCCGGTGATACATTCGTGTCATGAAAACCTCTCAGACCAGTCAGGCCGGATAGTCGGCCGGTGCGATGTTGGCGGTAACCATCAGGCCGCCGAAGACCATCCAAAGAACAGTAACGGTCCAGAACAGGAGTGGATCGATTTCGCGGTTGACGGTATTGATCAGGAAAGCTTGGCCGCTGCGGATCGACGGTATGGCCCACCAGAGGAATACCAGCCCCCAGGGCCATTGGAGCCCCAGCCATGTGGCCACCAAAAGAACGGGTAGGGCTGCGTAGTTGATCAGTCTGGGGAGATTGATCATGCGTCACTCTCCAACCTTGCAACCAACGCCAGCGCCGCCGCTTTCAGATCGTCGCGCCACTGATCCGGTGGCGAAATCGGGACAAGCGCGTCGATGTTCTGAGCGCAAGCAGTAACTCCATGGGCGACCGCCCGAATGCGTTCGGCAGGTGCCGAAGGATAGGCGCGGGCCAGATTGCCTTCGATGACGGCCAGAAAGTCGGCGTAGCTTTGGGTCAGTTTGGGGCCCAGGTCAGGAATGCGTTCTGCGGCCGTTGCCAAAGCCTGCCATGCCAGCATCAGCCGGGGATCATGGCCGTGCCCGTCGTCAAACAGGGCATCAATCAACTCAGATGGCTCACCCTGCGACCCGAAGTGAACCGAGACCGCCTCTGTAACTTCGGCAAAAGCGTTGATCACGTGGTCTGCCAATGCCGCCGTCATGTCATCCCGGTTTCCCAAGTAGTGGCGCAACAAGGGCCGTTTGACACCAGCCTCCGCCGCGATGCGTTCTTGTGTTGCGCCTTCCAATCCGAAACGGGCCACACAGGTCAGGTAGGCATCGAGTATTTCAGCGGATCGTTGGTCTTTGAGCGTAGGCCGGGGCATTGGGGTTCCTTTATTGTCATTTTTGACAAATAACTACAACGGATAAATTTTCAATAATGAAAATTAACAAAAGCAGGGTTGAGGGCAGGCCAAAATCAGCCTGTCCCTGCTCAGGATTTGGTATGATCGGATGGTCGTCCGTGTCGGGTCTCGTCAGATCATACGACCATTTCGCGCAACTGCGTCCGCGACGACGTTCTCCCACGCGGAGTAGACCCTCTCTGGAGAAAGAAGCGCCCTTAACTCATCGGATTCGTTTGCCATTCCCGCGCGGGCCGTCGGGTCATTGATCAGACGAATGGCGGCTTCTGCCAGTCCGGTGACGTCGCCGGTCGGTACCAGATAGCCATTTCGTCCGTGGCGGATGAATTCGGACGGACCATAGTCACAATCGAATGAGACGACCGGGATCCCGCTGACGACGGCTTCAGCGACAACATTGTGAAACCCTTCATACAGCGAAGACCCAACCACGATATCGGCGTCGTTGGCCCAGTCGCCGACCCGGGCCGTGTTGCCTGGCAAATGAACGCAGCCCTCAAGACCGAGAGACTTGCGCAATTGCTCGAGTGCGGGACGCTCGGGACCTTCACCGTAGATCGTCAGGGTGGTCCATGGGCACTCGGCATGGATCTTGGCCATGGTTTCCAGAAGAAGATGAAAACCTTTCTGCGGAACCAGGCGACCGACCGAGACCAGGTGACGCGCTTTTTCGGAGTTCGACACCTGCGCCCGTGTGAAAGGCTCGATCGGGTTCGGTATGACCCGACCGCGACGGCGGAGCGGGCCGGGCAGATCCGCCAGACCTTTTTGCGTCAATGCAACGACAGCCTTCGACCTTCGGCCCAGAACGGATTGCAGTCGCGCCCATCCGGGGTGTGCGTCCTGCAGACGTGGGTTGTTCCGTTCCGAAATGATGACCGGCAGCTTGGAGTCCAGTGTGGCGATCAGGGTGATTACATTAACTTTGGTCAGAAACGAAATCACGACATCGGGTCGTAGTTCGCGAATGACAGAACGGACGTGCGTGATCCTATTGAACTGTCCGCGCCTGCCGGACAGCGCGCTGGTCCGCACTTTTTCGTTCATCGAGAAATAGGGACCGTTTTCCGGCATGCTGAACGCCGTTGCGTGAACCTCGCAACCGCGTTCTACGAAATGGTTCGACAACATGGCGATGACTTTTTCCGCACCACCCGGACCGAACCCTGCCTGCACAAAAAGCAGCTTTAAACCATTCAACGACACAGTCCCCCGCCGAAAATGGTAATTTGCGCAGGGTAATTGAGCAAGCTTGAGATGATCATTGCCACAAATGGACGCAAAAGCTGGCGACAATAGCCGAAATCCGGCCGATTGGACCGCAAAGCGTGTTGTCAGAGCAGCGGGTGTTCGAACCGGCTACTTGCTGCGGCCTGTCATGTCGTACAGGGCTGAAATCTGTTCGGTGCTTAGCTGGCGAGGGTTCAGGCCCCGGGTCAACAGGGCGAGTTTTGCGGTTTCCTCCAGTTCCTCCATTGCGAAACTGGCCGCCCAGATATCTTTGCCGGCAACCACAGGGCCGTGATTGGCCAGCAGCACCGCGCTGCGCTGTCCGGCCAGTCCGCGGACCGCATTTCCCATTTCTGGGTCGCCGGGCAGGAAGAATGGCAGCAATTTCACCCGACCGACCCGCATGATTGAATACGGGGTCAGCGGTGGCAGAACGTCTTCGGGGTCAACTTCGGGAAGCATGGACCAGGCCACCGAATGCGTCGAGTGGAGGTGGACCACAGCCCCGGTCTGCTGCCTTGTGTCGTAGAAGGCCGAGTGCAGCGGGACTTCCTTGGTCGGCAAGTCGCCATCAATGTGCTGAAACCGGGCATCCAGATGGCTGATCCGTGCCGGGTCGAGAAACCCCATCGAACTGCCGGTCGGCGTAACCAGGATCGTTCCGTCGGACAGCCGGGCCGAGATGTTGCCCGACGCGCCGCAGGTCAGTCCCCGGTCGAACATCGACTTTGCAAGCAGACAGATTTCTTCCCGCAGCTTGGCCGCCTCGCTCATTGTTGTTGCTCCATCCTGTTCAAGGCGTCCGCAAAGAAATCGGGGCCGCCGAAATTGCCCGATTTCAGCGCCAGTGCAACGGACGGGGTGCCGGGCAGGAGTACCATGGGAACGCCGGCGGCCAAGCGGGGGCCGATCTGCAACTGTTGTGCGCGCAGGCCCTGGACAACCGCGCCCGAAGTCTCACCCCCTGCAATGACCATCCGGCGGAAGCCCGCGGCCCAAAGGCTGCGGGAGAGATCGGAAAACAGGTTTTCGATGGCTGCAGATGCCTTTTCCTTGCCGAAGCAGTCCTGTGCTTGCCTCACGACTTGTGGATCGGCCGAAGAGTAGATCAGCGGCGGTTGTTTCTGCTCGAGCGCCCAGTTGACCAATTCTTCCACCGAGATCGAGCCGCTGACCGCGTCCCGCGCGGTGACCTCGCGGTGTGGGGCGATGTCCCGGTAGCGCGAGACTTGCTCTCGGGTGGCGCGACTGCAGGATCCTGACAGCACAATGCCGGGTCCGGACACGCCGTCCCACTGTGGGTGTCGCGGTTTGAAGCCAAAATTTTCTGGCAACCCAAGCGCGATCCCGGACCCGCCGCAAAGGAGCAGGGTATCGTGGGCAGCCTTGCCGATTTCTAGCAGGTCTGCGTCGCGGATCGCGTCGACAATTGTATGGCCTTTGGCAGGCAGGGCAGACCGAATGGCTGCAGCCCCCTGCATGACCACCAAGGCGGCCACATGATGAATCGGACGGGCGGACTGAGCGGCCAGCAGACGCCGGAGATCAGGGTCGGTCATCGGAGTCAGCGGATGGTTCTGCATGCCGCTTTCACTCAGCAACTTGTCCTGCACGAACAGGTGCCCTTGGTAGACGCTGCGCCCATTTTCAGGAAAAGCCGGGCAGACGATTGTGGTCGGAGCGTTCAGCCTTTCCGACAGCGCATCCAGAACCGGACCAATATTGCCCTTTGCAGTGCTGTCGAAGGTCGAACAGACCTTGAAGACGATTTGCTGCGCACCCTGGGACAGCAGCCAGTCACAGGCCGCCAGACTGTCGCGCACCGCCTCGTCAACCGGGGCCGTGCGTGACTTGAGCGCAACCACGGCCGCATCAAGATCCTGGTCCGCGTGGCCCTTTGGGATGCCAACAAACTGGCTGACGCGCATTCCGCCCTCAGCGAGGGTCAGGCCAATGTCGGATGCGCCGGTGAAATCATCGGCAATGACTCCGATCTTCATAGTTTGATCTCTCTGATTGGCCCCGTGTCCAAACGGTTGATGTGGTCGGCTGGTCCCGGGGCAAAAACGGACCGGACCAGCGGATCGTGGCCTGGGATGATCAGGCCAGGGGCAGACGCGAGGCTTTGCAGCTTGTCAAAGCCGTCCAGCATGTCCTGCAGGTCGACCACAATGGGAAATGGTTTTCGGGCCATGAAGTTCTCGTAGTAATGCGATGCGTCCGACGCCAATACCATCCAGCCGCTGGCGGTCCGGACCCGTACGCATTGCAGCCCGCGGGAGTGGCCGCCGATGCAGTGGACCGTGACACCGTCGACCAACTCGGCGTCGCCGTCGTGGAAAACCACTTTGCCGGAATAAAGCCGCTTGACCGCCTCGCAGATATGACCGGCCGAAAATGGCGCGCGCAGAGTGTCGTGGCACATGCAGGGACCCGTGGCAAAGGCCATCTCGGCCGACTGCATATGCAACGTGGCGTTTGGAAACAGGTGCAGACCCCCTGCGTGGTCATAGTGCAGGTGCGTGACGATCACTTGCTGAATGGCCTCTGGCGCGATCCCGAAAGGCAGCAAGGCTTCACGCGGATCCATGGCAATAGGCCGTCCGCGGCTCAGCCCTTCGTCGGTGTCATACCCGGTATCCACCAGAATGACCTGCGTGCCGCGCCTGAGCAGCCACAGGTAGTAGTCCATGGCATGAGGGGCCGCGTGATCGTCATCCAAAATGAAGCTGTCAGCGCGGGTGCGGGCATTTCTGTCCGCATATTTGATGGCATAGACTTCCCAGTCGTTCATCGCATGACCTCGGAGAACGTGTTGACCTGCTTTCGGACCACCATATCCGAAACCGCCAGATCAAATGTCTTGAAATGCGGACTGTCCAAGTGGATCCTGAACGCGTCGGCGTTCGCGTAGATCTCATACAGAAAAACGATGGCCGGATCGTCGCCTGCGCAGACGTCGAATTGCAGACACCCGGGTTCGTCGCTCAACGACGTGCGCGCGTTGTCCAGCATCAGAGGCAGGAAACGCTCGCGTGTCCCGGGCTTCAACTCAAAGGTTACGGTGACGGCATACATCAGGCGGGCGCTCCTTTCAGGCGGGCGAACAGGCGTTTGACCGGAGGCAATTGGCTGAGGATCAGCGCCAGGTTCAACACCAGCAGAATTGCTGCTCCGGGTCGAGAAACAAATACTGACAGATCACCATCCGACAGGAACAGTGACCGGCGGAATGTCTCGTCGAACAACCCGCCAAGGATGACGCCGATGACCAGTGGCGCAATCGGATATTTCATCAGGTTCATGAAATACGCGACGAAGCCGACCCCCAGCATCAGGTAAAGGTCATTGATGCCGCCACCCACACTGAATGAACCAATCGTGGTCAGAACCATCACGACGGGCAAGAAAACAGTTTGCGGGATTTTGAGAATCTTGATGAAGACCCACGCGGTGAAAAGGCCCATCAGGAACATCGTCAACGATGCCAGCACCAGGATGGCCACGACCCGCAGGATGATTTCGGGGTCGATCGTTGGGCCGGGGATGACGTTGTTGATTTTGAACGCCCCCAGCAGCGCGGCCGCGGGTGGTGAGCCGGGGATGCCCAGCACCAACAGGGGGATCAGTGCGCCGCCGATACAGGCGTTGTTGGCTGTCTCTGAACACAAAAGCCCGTCCAGTGAACCTTTGCCGAAGTTCTTCCCATCCTTCGAAACGGTTTTGCCGACACCGTAGCTGACCCATCCGGCAACGTCCTCGCCGACGCCCGGCAGGGCACCAACGCCGGTGCCGATCACGCCGGACCTGCCGATGGTGGGCAGGTGACGGCGGACCGTCGAGAGATTTGGCAGGATCGAGCCTTTCAGAGCCATGACCTTGCCGGCTTCGACATGGCGCAGGCCTTCGATGATCTGAGGGATCGCGAAGGCCCCCATGAGAACGGGCACCACCTGGAACCCGCTCAGCATGTAGGACCAGCCGAAAGTGTAGCGGGGTTCGGACAGCAAGGGGTCAAGTCCGACCATGGCCATGGCAAGCCCGATCAGACCGGATATCCACCCTTTGAGTACCAGGTCCTCGCTCATGAGCGTGCCAGACAGAAGGATACCGAACAGGGCCAGTGGCGCCTTTTCCGGGCTTGCGATGTTCTTTGAAACAAGCAGCAGTGCCCAGACGAAGATCAGGAGCGTGAGTGTGCCGATAATGGTCCCGATGAAACTGGCCGTCGTCGTCAATCCAAGCGCCTCACCTCCGCGTCCGGCCTTGGCGAGCGGGTGACCGTCCATTGCGGTGGCGGCGCTGGCGGCGGTGCCTGGGATGTTCAGCAGGATCGAGGGATAGGACCCGCCGTAAATCGCCCCCACATATGCGCCCAGCAGCGCGATCAAAGAGTAATCCAGCGGGATCTTGTTGCCGAAGAATCCGGTCAGAATGGTCACGGCAAGGGTCGCGGTCAGGCCGGGCAGGGCACCGAATGTTATGCCCAGAAAGACCGAAAAAACCAGATAGAGATAGGTCAGCGGATCGGCGACCAGCGCAGCGAAGGCATGGCCGAAACCCGCCAGCTGAGACAAGACGAACTCCATGGTCTTAGCCTTTCCAGATCGGGCGGAGCGTCACGTAATAGTGGTACTCGATTTGTTGAAACAGCAGGCCACCGCGCGCCGGAACATTCTGGCGAAATCCGAAGGCCATGGCGCAAACCAGGGTAAACGGCGCGAGGATGGCTATATAGGGAACAACCCGCAAAAGCCGCTCGGACCGGGCCTTGACCAAAACCGGGATCGTCAAGGCGACCCATATGCCCAACGTGATCCAGTCGTCCGCATGTGCGTTCCAGTCGGCTTGAGCAGGGTAGAGCAACCAGGATGTGAACCCAGCCAGGCAAACGGCGCCGCAAGCGATCATCGCGCGCCGCGGGTGCCCGCCGTAGTACCCAAATATGAGAGCGGTAATCAGAAGGCCGGAACACAGGATGAAATCGACGCGCGGGACCAGCCCGCCCACATAGGCCAGAAGGATCAGGCCAATGGTGGAAAACCGAAATGCTTCGTCAGGGTTCCAGCCGATGCCAGCCGCACCAAGGGCGTGCCGCGCCCCGCCGGACCGGACCGAGATCACGAACAGCGCGATCGAGAGGCACAACAGGCCCACAAAGATGAACAACGGAACAATGGCTGCTGAGTCGTACCATTGGGTACCGCTGACCCCTGCCTTGTTTTCTCCCCACAGCGGGATGTCCATGGTCTTCCACAGGAAGAACACCGATGTTGCCCCTAAAACCAGCGACGCCCAGAAATCCCGTGCGCGCAGGACCAGAATGTCCTCAGCCTTTTCCAACGTTGCCCTCCCGTGCAAAAAGGGGGCGCGGAACCGCGCCCCCAAGATCGTTTGTCGCTCAGGGTTTTTCGATGCCCAGAGAGGCCGGATCGACGGTCGTCGCGCCCAGATCTTGCAGGGTGTATGCAAAGGTGGATTCCAGCGTCGAGAACAGCTTCTGCGCCTCGGGTCCGTACTGTCCGCCGATGTCATAATTGTTTGCTGCGGCCCAATCGGCCACGGCTTGCGAGGCCATGGCTTTCTGGAACGCATCCGCCAGTTTTGCCTTTACATCGTCGCTTGCCGAATTGTGGACCGCAAAGCCGATTGCCTGTTTCAGCGGCAAATACTGGTCGAGCCCGATATAGATGCCAAAGGCCGAAGGAACGGTCATTCCCGCGATTTCCGCGTTTTCAGGTGTCAGCATCGCCAGAGGGCGCAACTGTCCGCCCTCGATCAGCGGGGCCTGTTCCGCCAGCGAGGTCACGACCAGCGCAACTTCACCGGCGATGGCGGCCTCTTGCCCCGGAGCTGAGCCTTTGTAGGGGACGAATTTGAACTCGGCGCCCGAGCCCTTTTCGATGGCCAGCAGGTTCAGGTGGTGGATGGATCCCGCACCCGAGGCTGCCGCGGGGATGGTTCCGGGCGCGGCCTTCGCCGCGTCGACCAACTCTTCAAGGCTGTTGTAGGGGCTGTCGGCGGGAACCGAGATCAAATCAGGCGAGCCGCCAACGATGAACGGATACCAGTAGTCGAACTTTTTGTCCCAGCCGCCCTGGACGGCGGCGGTCACGTTTGATTCGGAAAGTCCGACCAACGTATAGCCGTCATCAGGCTGGTTCATGACGTAGACCATTCCGTTTGAACCCGCCACGCCTCCAGTCTGGTTGATCACGTTGATCGATACCGGCAGGTGTTTCTCCATCTCGGCCATGATCATCCGGTTGATGGTGTCGGTACCGCCTCCGGCGCCCCAGACGACGGCGGTGGTAATGTCCCGGTACGGATATTCCTGTGCGCTGGCGAGCCCTGCGGCACCTGCCGTCAATAGGGCGGCCGCGGCCAACCTTGCGATTTTCGACTTCATTTTTTCCTCCCAGATGCAGTGATGTGTTTATTGTTGCATTAAATTGCGTATACGTTACACAATGCGTTGTCAACGACCGGAATTGATTTAAGGTCGAACGCAAGAACACAGGAAAAGGACGCAGGGCGCAGATGGCCGAGAAACTAGAGATTGCAGTGTTCCACGGGGACGGGATCGGCCCGGAAATCATGGCTCCGACGCTAAGCATCCTTGCGCAGCTGTCTGAGCAGACCGAGGACTATACACTTGAGTTTCGGGAGGTTCCGGCCGGGGCAGCCCACTATGCGCAAACCGGAGAATCATTTCCGAAAACGTCAATGGATGCGGCGCGGCAGGCGGATGCCATTCTACTGTCCGCGATGGGTTTGCCGGACGTTCGGTACCCGGATGGGACCGAGATTTCACCTCAGATCGACCTCCGCAAGGCGCTGGGGCTGTTTGCCGGCGTGCGCCCTGTGCGGGTGAGAGCTGGGCAAGCAACACCGTTGGCCCTGCCGCCCGGCAAGGAAATTGACTTTGTTCTGATCCGCGAAAGTACTGAGGGGTTGTTTCACACCCAGGGGTGCGGAGAAGTGACCGAGGACGAGGCGCGCGAGACGCTGCTGATCACCCGAGAGGTCTGCGAAAAGCTGTTTCGGTTTACCTTCCAGTTGGCGCATGACCGAAAGGCATCCGGGCAGGGTCGGGGTCGTGTCACCTGTGTGGACAAGGCCAACGTCTTCCGTGCCTTTGCATTCTTTCGGGATCTGTTCGATGCCGAGGCTGAGCGTCACCCGGATTTGGTTGCGGATCATGCCTATGTGGATGCAACGGCCTTGTGGATGGTTCAGAAGCCTTGGGAATTTGATGTTCTTGTCACGGAAAACATGTTCGGAGACATCCTGTCTGACCTTGGGGCCGGTCTGATGGGAGGGCTGGGGCTGGCGCCCTCGGCTGACATTGGTCTGGATCATGCGGTGTTCCAGCCCTGTCACGGATCCGCCCCTGACATTGCCGGGGAAGGCATCGCCAATCCGTTTGCCATGTTCCAGTCGGCGGCGATGATGCTGGAATGGCTTGGGTTGCGGCATCAAAACCCCGCGTTGTCGCGCGATGGGCAACGGCTACACGCGGCAGTCGACAGCGTCGTATCCGAGGGCCGAATTCTGACCCGTGATCTTGGCGGAGAAGCCGACACGCTGGCCGCAGCGCGGGCGGTGGCGGACAGGGTGTTTTCGGCGTGAGCAGCCAGCAGTTCATTCGTGTCGCCTGTGTCGGCGCCGGCTATTTCAGCCAGTTCCACTATGGCAGCTGGCGCCGCATACCGCAGGCTCAACTGGTCGCCGCATGTGATCGCGATCTCGAGAAGGCGGCCGCCACTGGGTTGCCTGCCTATGATGATCTGCCGTCGATGCTGGCCCGGGAATCTCCCCAGCTGTTGGACATAATCCTGCCGCCTGAGGGTCATGCCGACGCAATTCGTGCCGCGCTGGACGCAGGTGTGAGTTGGATCCTGTGCCAAAAACCGTTTTGTCGATCTCTGGCAGAAGCAGAGGCTGTTCTGCAGGATGCTCGGGATGCCGGAGCCACCGTCGTTGTCCACGAGAATTTTCGCTTTCAGCCGTGGTATCGGGTGATGAAGGACGCCCTGACACGCGGGGATATCGGGACGCCGTTGCAGGCCACGTTCCGGCTGCGCCCGGGCGACGGGCAGGGGCCGCGCGCCTATCTTGATCGGCAACCCTATTTTCAGAAAATGCCTCGTTTTCTGATCCACGAAACGGCGGTGCATTGGGTCGATACGTTCCGGTTCTTGTTCGGCAATCCGATCTCGGTTTATGCCGATCTGCGGCGGATAAACCCGGTCATTGCCGGAGAGGACGCAGGCTATGTCATCTTTGAGTTCGAAAACGGCTTGAGGGCCGTATTCGATGGCAACCGGAACCTGGATCATACCTCGGACAATCTGCGCCGCACCATGGGGGAGGCCTTGATCGAAGGCACTGGCGGAACACTGACGATGGATGGCTTTGGCGCCGTTGGGCTGCGGGAATTCGGCAGCCAGAGCAGAGAGCAGTTGCTTGCACCCGATAAATGGGAGGGCTTTGGTGGCGATTGCGTGCACGCATTGCAGCAGCATGTCATATCCGGTCTTCTAAATGGAACGCATTTGGAAAATACTGGCCCGGACTATCTGGACGTTATCCGCATTGAACAGGCGATCTACAGATCTGATGCGGAGGGCAGGAAAATCGTTTTGGAGGCCGAATGAAAAACGAGACCGGCAAGGCTCTCTCGAATACTCAACGCGCGGTGCGGGACTTGCGGCGGATGATCCTGACCGGAGAGTTGGCCGCCGGCACCGACCATCTGGAAACCGAACTGGCCGAGCAGTTGGGGATGTCGCGCACGCCGGTTCGCGAAGCAGCGCTTATGTTGGAAAGCAAGGGCCTGCTGGAAATGCGGCCGCGCAAAGGGGTGCGGATCCTGCCGGTATCTCCGGATGACATGCGCGAGATCTATGACATTCTGACCGAGTTGGAGAGCCTTGCAGCCGAACGCGCGGCCCAGGCCGGATTTTCCGAGCAAGACCTTCAGCCGTTGGCGGACTCGATCGCCCAAATGGATCGCGCCATCGGTGACGAAGACCTGGAGGCATGGGCCAAGGCCGACGACCTGTTCCACCGCGAGCTTGTCCGATTGGGTGGCAACCGGCGGGTGGAAAGCATCGTGTCCATGATGAGCGACCAGGTCCGCAGGGCGCGGGCCTCGACCCTGTTCATCCGCCCGTTGCCGGTCAAGTCGAATGAGGATCACCGTGCGGTCTATACGGCAATCCGCGACGGCAAACCTGATGTGGCGCGCGACCGGCATCGCCAGCACCGGCTGCATGCCAAATCCGTCATCATCGACATCTTGGAAAAGCATCGGCTGAACAAGCTTTAGCCAGTCAGTTCGCTCACCCCGCTGGCCGTAGATCTGCCGGCGGTGCAATCTGGACTTCCGGTCCCAACTGGGGATATGGCCAATAAAGCGGCGCGCGATGCGAAAGGACTTCCGGTGCAGATAACCCAGCAGATGGCAGGCGACAGCGTCTATTACATCAATCTGGACCGTGTGCCCGAGCGCCGAGCGTTCATGGAAGCGCAGTTTCTGAAGGCGGGCCTTGTGGGTGCACATAGGATCAGCGCCACGGATGCCAGTCAGCCAGGCGCGTTGGAGCAAAACGGATATGTCGCGGGAACGGGAACGCGCTGGGGTCTGACGACCAGCGAAATCGCCTGTTTCGAAAGCCATAGATCGGTTTGGCAACGGATCGTCGATCGGAACCTTCCAGCCGCAGTCGTCTTTGAGGATGATGTGGAAATGTCCTCTGGCGCTGGCCGGGTGATCACCGAAGTGCTGAACCACCCGGAAGCCTATGATTGCGTCAAATTGGATTACTCGCCCCGGTCACTGCGCTTTGGGCCGGAGACCGGGATCGGAAATGTCCGCGTGCGCCCAATGTTGGAAATGGCGCCAAGTGCGGCGGCCTATGTTCTGTCACAGGCAGGCTGCCGCAAATTGTTGGCATGGTCGCAGAGATATTCTGACCATCTCGATGACTTTCTGTCCTTGCCGCGCAGGGATTGGAACATGTTTCAGTGCTTTCCGGCCGTGGGTGTCCAGATGATCTGGTCGGGACGGCAGGAGCAGATCGACGAACCGGTCAAAAGCAGCGAACGAACCCAAAGCGCAGCCACAAACAGCGGATTGGACAAGGGCCCTACGTGGTTTCGGCTGCGGCGCGAGCTTCAGTCGGCCGGCCGAAAACTGAAATGGAAGCTGGGCGGTCAGGAGCGGCTTGTCCAGCGCGGCGGCATGGTAGACTTCATTCCCTGTGCCGACGATCTGATCGTGCGCCCTTGGTCCTGAAGTCTTTGAGCCAGTGGTGAAAAACCAAGCGGTTCCAACCATCCGCGCCAGTCGCAAAGTGCATAAACGTTAACAAAACTCTCGATTTGATATAACCTCGCAGTGTTATTGCGCGATTTTTTGGGGTTTTGGTGTGGGTCAAACGATTTACGAGAAATACGGCGGGTTCAAAACCATCAGCCGGATCGTGATGACATTTTACGAAATGGCATTGGAATCGGACGAGATCGGAGGCTACTTCGAAGATATCGACATGCCACGGTTGATCGATCACCAAACCAAATTCGTTTCGTCTCTGGTGGGTGGTCCCGCGTCTTTCAGTGATGATCGGATCGAGGCCGTGCATCGGCACCTCAACATCAGCCATGACGATTTCGACGAGATGGCTACGCTGTTCGGTGAAGCCCTTTCAATTCATGGAATGACCGAAGATGACGTGCAGGTCGCGCTGGCTGCGATCGAAGGCAAAAGGGCGATCATCGTTGCCCGGGATGCGGCATGAGCATCCTGGCCATCAACGAGCATCTGCTGCGTGCCATCGGGGTCGGTATAGCGGTATTGCGGGCCTCGGACCTGACCTTCGTGTTCCACAATGGTCCATTCGCCGAATGGTTCGGCAAACCCGAGCCCGGCCAGACACTATTGGATATATTGCCGGATCTCGACCAGCGCGAACTGGATGACGTCAAGCAATCGGGCCTGCGATACTCGGCCGAGCTGCAGATGAAGCCGAAACGCCGCACGCTGATCTTCGCGGTGACGATTTCCTTGGCCAACGGGATGGATGAGCAGGTTCTGGTTGTCGAGTGTCAGAACATCACGAAAATTCGTGAGCTGGAAAGCATGATCGACAGCTATTCGACCATGGTCGAGCGCAACACCCGGGAGTTGGAAAGAGAAAAGGAACGGGTCGAACGGCTTTTGCTGAACCTGATGCCGCGTGCGGTTTATGAGGAGTTCAAAACCTTCGGCGTGGTGACGCCTCAGCTGTATGATCAGGTTTCCGTGGTCATGCTGGATTTCGTCGGCTTTACGGATTTTGCGGCAAAAACCGACCCTACGGTCACCCTCAGCGAGTTGAATGACATCTTCACCGCCTTCGACCGGATCGTCGAACAGTTCGGCTGTGAACGGATCAAGACGATCGGGGACGCTTATCTTGCGGTCTCAGGCATGCCCGACGCCACGCCTGACCATGCCACGGCGGTTGCGCATTGTGCGGTCCGATTTCTGCGGTATCTGGAACGGCGCAACGAAAGTCATCCGCACAAATGGCAGGCCAGGATCGGGCTTGGCATGGGGCCCGCCGTTGGGTCAGTGGTAGGGATCCAGAAATACGTCTATGACGTTTTCGGACCGGCCGTGAATATAGCATCGCGGTTGCAGGTCTTTGCAAACCCCATGAACATCGTTGCCCCGGAAGAGATGAAATATGCACTGATCGATGAATTCCAGGTCTCGGACATGGGTCCGGTCGACATCAAGGGGATGGGCATGATGGATCTGATCAATGTCACCTCACGGCTGAACGCACCGCATGCCAGCCGGATGTTTTGACGGTCATTCGTCGGGCGGAACCAGCCCCAACCCTCTGAGGTAAATGCCGATCCCGGATTCCAGAAGGTCTTCGGGCGGGAACGGCGAACTGGCCCCCGCATTGCGGGCATAAAGCTCGACTACACCATGGCTCATCGCCCAGATATGCGCGCTGAACATAGACGCCGGTGGTCGCTTTTCCGGCGGAATGTGTTCTGAAAGATCGGCCGCAGCCATTTCCAGAACCTCCTTTGCACGGTCGGCGGCCAGCGCCAGCTCGGGCGTCCGGTTGACCGAGATTCCGCTTTCGAACATCGAGATGTAATGGCCGGGATGCTTGCGCGCAAACGCCAGATATGCGCGCCCGGTCGCTTCGAAAGCGGCCAGCGCCGAGGGCTGCCCCTTGTCATAGGCATACTGCATGAGGTCCGCGAACATCTCGAACCCCTGACGGGCCGCCTCGGCGATCAGATCCTCGCGACCCTGATAGTGTCGGTAAACCGCGGCTGGGGTGACGCCGGCCCGTTTTGCGGCCTCAGACAATGTGAAGCCGGTCGGACCTTTTTCTTCGATCAGCGAGAGGGCGGCGTCGATCAGCGCCTGTTTCAGATTTCCATGGTGATAGCCGCGTTTGGTCATTCCGACGGCACCTGCCTGTGGTTGCGTGCTCTTTTACCAACCAGACATAATGCACGCGGCGCAGCAGGTCCAATCCCCGGGGCATGATCGGAGGGGCCACCGCTTGACCAAAGGCGCCCTAGACTACGCATCCCAGATTTCCGGTCCGCCACAAATCATCGGGTCGGGCTCTCCAACGGCTTCGGCGTCCTTTTCGTCATAGTCCAAGGTCGACAATACCGCCCGGATTGCCGCAAGCCGGGCACGCTTCTTGTCGTCCGAACGGATGATCGTCCAAGGGCACAGATCGGAATGGGAGCGTGTCAGAGTTTCGGAAATCGACTGCGTGTACTCATCCCATTTGCCCAGACCGGCGATGTCGATAGGGCTCAGTTTCCATTGTTTCAGCGGGTCATTCTCGCGCGCGAGAAACCGATTGAGCTGTTCTGCGCGTCCGACGTTGAGCCAGAACTTGAAAAGGTGAATGCCGTCATGCACAAGCCCGATCTCCAGCGGCATGACTTGCCTGAAGAAGCGTTCCCGCTGGTCTGCGGTACAGAATCCAAAGACGTTTTCGACGACCCCCCGGTTGTACCAGCTGCGATCGAAGAAAACGATCTCGCCGGCTGATGGCAGGTGCTGGATGTACCGCTGGAAATACCATTGGCTGCGCTCGGCGTCGGAGGGCTTGCTGAGGGCGACATTGCGGGCGCCACGCGGGTTCAGGTTTTCCCGGAATCGCTTGATCGTACCGCCTTTGCCTGCTGCATCCCGGCCCTCGAACACGATCGCGATGCGTTGTCCGGTTTCCTTGACCCATGCCTGCATCTTGACCAGTTCGATCTGCAGGGCCTCCATCTGATTGTCATAGTCCTTGCGCTTCATCCTCTCCTGATATGGGTAGCTGGGGTTCAGGATGTCGCCTTTTTCAGCGTCTTCGATGGCCTTTCGCACGCTCTCGGGAGCGTCGTTCCGAAAGTAGCTGTTGATTGCTCGGTCCGCTGCACGGGTCATGAGTTGCCTCGCCATAAAATCCAGTTTCTACTATGGATTACGGGCGGGGTTAACGCAAACCCGCTCGTTCCGCGGCACGTTCGACCGCAGCAGCAACTTCCGGAGCGTCCACCACCTGCGGCATGTGCCCCATGCCTTCAAGTTCGATCAGCTCAGCGCCGGGGATTTGTTCGATCAGCCGCTCGGAATGCCAGCCCAGACCAACTGTCGTATCTGCCGTACCATGCACGATTTCGGTGGGCACCGATATCTCAGGGTAGCGCGGTTGCAGTTCGGCAACTTCGTCCAGGAGGTTGGCCCGTTGTTTTGCGTTGGCATGCATCGACGACCGGCGGAGCGTCAGGGCCGGGCCAAAATGCTCGGCATAGCCTTCGGGTGCGGTCTGGGGGGCAAAGACCGTATCCAGGGCCTTGTTGACGTACCAGTCCGGAACGTAGGCGGTGATCAACGGCAGGACGAAAGCATTTCCCCAGGCGGTCGAGGCAATGCGGTTGAAGGAATCGAGCGGAGTTTCCCATGGCACCGCGGCCGGGGCGATCAGGACCAGAGCCGTGATGTTGTCAGGGCGCGTCACAGCCCAGGCCAGTGATACCGACCCGCCATAGCTTTGGCCGGCGACGATGGGTTTGTCGGCCCCCAGCATCGCGGCAGCTTTCTGCAGGATTTCCGCCTGCTCAACGATGGTTTCGCCATCCGCCAAGAAGCTCTGAGAATAGCCCAGCCCCGGCCGGTCGAATACAATGACCCGAAAGGATTTTGCCAGCAACGGCGCCAGAGCAAACGTCATGTCGCGGGTATTGCCGCTGGACCCGTGGATCAGGACGACATCCGGGCCTTCGCCCATGACGACGGCATGTACAGCAACGCCGTCGACATCCAATACCTGACCCTCTGGCGGAAACGCGGCCTCGGCCCGGGCCTCATGGCGTGCGGCAAGCCAAGCCGTCAAAGCCGCGAAAAGGGCCGCAAACAGGCCCAGGTATATCAACGACTTAATGACCAATTTTCGTCATGTCGAAAGGAGTGGTCTGGTAGATCTCGTTGATCCAGTTCCCATACAGCAGATGCGCATGGCTGCGCCACCGGTTCTGAGGCGTGCGGGACGGGTCATCGTCGGGATAATAGTTGATGGGCACGTTGATCGGAGTGCCATTTGCCACGTCCCGGTCGTATTCCTGTTTCAGCGTGTCACTGTCGTATTCGAAGTGATTGAAGATATACAGCGCCCGGTTCTGCCGATCTTCAACAAGACACGGACCGACCTCGTCGCTGCCCAGAAGGGTCACAAGCCCTTCGGCAGCGTCGATTTCATCCTGACGGACTTCGGTCCAGCGACTGACCGGGATCACGCAGTCATCCGAGAAGCCTCGCAGGAAAGGCGAGGCCGGTGACAGGTTCCGATGCCGGAAACACCCAAACGCCTTGGCGTCCAACATATACTTTTTGACGCCATGAAAGTGATAAATCATCGCCATTCCACCCCAGCATACGCCGAAGGTCGAATGCACATTGGTTCGGGTCCATTCGAACACCTCGGTCAGTTCGTCCCAATAGGTGACGTCTTGAAACTCCAGATGCTCGATGGGGGCGCCGGTGATGATCAGGCCGTCAAATTTCTGGTCCTTCACGTCCTGAAAAGGGCGGTAGAACTCTTCCATGTGTTCGGCCGCGGTGTTTTTGGTTTGATGCTCAGTCATGCGGATCAGGGACAACTCGATCTGCAGAGGCGTCGCGCCGATCAATCGGGCAAACTGGTTTTCGGTCTGGATTTTTTTCGGCATCAGGTTCAGCAACCCGATCTTCAGGGGCCGGATGTCCTGCCGTGCGGCCTGATCCTCGGCCATGACCATGACGCCCTCTTTCGTCAGAACGTCAAAGGCCGGGAGGTCGGACGGAATCTTGATAGGCATGAGGCGGGTTTTTCCAGTTTCTTCTGAAGCGTTCTAGTTAGGACGCCGCGGCGCGGGTCTCAAGTGTGCTCTCGATCAACTCATCGAAATCACGCGCATCCCGCACCTTTCCGATTGCGTCGGCGGTAACAGTGACCCCCCAATTCTCAGCCATGGATTGGTATCTGGGCTGACGGTGGGCCAGGGCGCGGGCATAGGTCCAGCGGATGAAGTCGTCGGGATTGACCTCTGCCTCGGCGCAGCCGTGCTGATCAAGGTATTCCTGCCAGGTGCGCGTCAGGAAATCGGCCTGATAAGACATCGGTTTGGGGGCCTTGTCGAACCGTCGGATCAGTTCGGCGGTGTGGTCGTCGTCGCCCTTGATCCAGACCATCAGGGTCTGGCGCGAGAGTTCCGACAAGACGTGGTCGGAAGGATTGTCAGGGTCCACCCATTCGCAGATTGACCCGCCGGTGTCACAGATGAAATGCGGGTACCCGTACAGACGCTGAGCGCGGTCAATGAAATATTCGGTGTCCAGCAGAGCGTGGATTTCGGCCTGCCGGAACTGCTCTTGTCTACGCCGATATTCCGGCATCGCCAGCCCACCCAGGGCCGGGTTTCCGGGCTTGCCCAGATAGGCGGCGACCGGCGTCAGGTTTTCGAACGAAATGTTGGATCCGATATAGATCGAGTCAGAGAGCAGCAGATCCCGCAGAAAGGGAACCTTCATTGCCTCAGCCTTGGCGTTGTCGGTGATGTATTCACCCATGTAACGCGTGCCAATTCGATAATCGATCGAGTAGTGGAACCAGTCGCCCGAGTCGCGAAGGATGTTCGACACGTAAGTCTTGCCCAAGCCGGACATGCCGAAAAACAGCACCTTTTTGCGCGCCGCTTCGCGCCAGTCCTTTGCCGACCTGTAGATCATGTGCAACCGTCCCTTGTTTTGTCCTAGCTAAATCGGCCCGGCGATGGCGTCAATCTCGGCCGCGGGCTCGGCTTAGGATCAATAACCCCAATGCAAGGATTGCAAAGCCGATGAAGGCATTCGGGGCAAGGGTTTCGTGCCGGACATAGGCGCCCAGCAGAATGGCGACCGGAGGGATGATCAGGGTGACCAGCAGCAGGTTGCCGCTGCCGGCAGCGGCCAGAACCCTGTAGTACAGCAGGTAGGCCCCAGCCGTAGCAACGAGTGCGTAATAAGCTACGGCGAGGCAAGTTGTCATAGGCAGGTCGAACGATGGCACACCGTCGACGACCAGCATTACCGGCAGCATGACGATGGTTGACCCGCTCAGCATTCCCGCCGCCGCAACCTGCGGCGCCAGGCCTGACAAGCGCAAACGGGCCCATACAGCCGCCAGCGCATAGGATACGGTCCCCGCCAGAATGGCCAGCTGAGCAGCGCTTTGCAGGCTGAACCCAAGGAAATTGTGCAATCCGATTGCGGTGGAAACTCCGCCAAAGCCAAGCGCAACACCCACGGCTCGGCGTTTGGTCAGTCGCTCGTCGGGAAAGAACGCAGCCGCAACCAGAACACCGAAGATTGCCGTGGCAGCGTTCAAGATCGAGGTCAGACCGGTGTCGACATACAATTGGCCCCAGGCCATCAGCGAGAAGGGCAATACGTTGTTCAACAGACCCATGACCAGAAAAGCGCCCCAAATACGCGGGTCCTTCGGTATCGTTTCTCGGCGGAGGAGAACGACGGCCCAAAGTGCAAGCGCGGCCCAGAAAACGCGATGAAACACGGCCGTCATCACAGGTATCGTGTCCAGTGCGACGCGGATCGCCAGGAAGGACGCGCCCCAGATCAGTCCAAGAAGAATGAGCTCGAACCAAGCAAGGGCGGAGAGGGATTTTTGTTGCGTCATGGCTATTTCTTGCATGTTTCTGTTTGCCTCACGCGGAATACTTGCATTCGGCAATTCGGTAAGCGACCCGGATCATGCGAAAAACCCCGCCACAAGGGCGGGGTTTTCCAATTCTGTATGAGCGTATCCCTTAGTTCAGGGCGTAGGTCACCTGAATACCAACGCTCCACGCGCTGTTTCCAGAGAAGTTCGCCCGCGCCCCGGGGCCAGCACCGTCAGCGGTTGCGTCGCCCAGATCGGTATAGCGAACGCCGCCCGAAATCTTGGCGCGTTCCATCGAGTAGGTGCCGCCAAGGCCAATGCTCCAGAACCCGTCGGTCGGACCCAGGTTGGAAACGGGCTCATTGGTTGCCGATTCATAGCCAAGGGTCACTGCGCCCGAGAACTGTTCGGAGAACTGGTAGCCAAGACCCAGCGAATAGGTCCAGGTCGGATCGTCATAGTCCACCAGCGCGCTGGTCGGCGGATAGTTCGGGGGATCGTAAACCGTTTGCGGCCAATCGACCCAGCGGATCGATCCGAACAGCAATGTCTTGGGGGCAACGCCGGTCTGGAAGTCCAGGTTCACCGATTGCGGAGAAACGACCTCGCTGGAAGTGTCGAATGTCGCCACGGTTCCAGGCGGGATCGGCGGGATCGGGATTGGGTTCACCGACTCCGTTTGCGACAGGTCATGGGAAATTTTCGAGTTGTAGGTCAGCGCCACGCGCGCTGCGATCTCGGGCTTTTCCCAAGCCACACCTACGACGTAACCCAGCGCGGTATCCTTGTCGGCATTCACCTCGTAACCAGCCGCCGCCGGCACGGCAACGTCAGCGCTGAGCCGCTGAATACGCAGACCACCGATGGCGCTGAAGCCGCCGTCGAACTTGTAGCGCAACAGGGCAGTAATTGCCTCTGTGTCGGCTTTCGCGCGCAGAACGTCAGTGCGACCACCCGGGATCGGGTTCTGCGAGAGCGGGTAGTTCGAACCGTAGGCGATATCGGCACCGAACGGTTCGTCATAGATCAGCGCAAAGTCGAGTTGGTCGGTGAAGGCGTGCTTGTACGCGAGATGAGGCGAGAAGAAGTCGTTTGCAACGTTGCCCGAGTCCACGCCCAGCATCGTGCCGCTTACGCTTGGGTTGGTGTAGCCCAGGCGAAACTGTACGACGGAACCTTCCTCAAAGATAATGTTGATGCCTTGCCCACTACGGTCGATACCGCCGGCATGAGCGGCGGTCGCCCCTGCACAGAGCACGCACGCCTGTAACAGCGCTTTCTTCATGTATTCCTCCCTTTTCACTATCCGGCGCCACAGTATTGTCTTGTGAGTGTCAGTGGCGGTGATTTCTGTGGCCATTATTCACGGGGAGTTTAAAAAAACGTCAACCACTGACCATACGTTAGTTTCTGCCAGTGACCGAACGTCAGTTTTTGTGTGTGGTTTTTGCCAGAGTGCCCGACCCCGCGCGGCCTTCGGACCAGACATTCAGGAAGATGCCCGAGAAAATCACGACGGCGCCCAGCATGGTCCACTGATCCAGGGGTTCGTGATACAGCAGCATCCCAACAATGGCGATCGTCGGCAGGCGCGCGAAATCAAAGGGAATAACGACCGTGGCCGGAGCGATGGCAAGCGCGTTTGTAATGCAGAAATGGGCCAGCAGGCCGGCCAGCCCGACCAGCAACAACAGGGGCACGCTTTGAGCGGTTGGCAGGACGATCTGCCCGTCCGCTCCGGCAACAGCAAGACCCATTGCGGCCTGCATCGTAGTCAGCCAGAAAACGATGCATCCGATGCTGGCGAACCCTGTCAGTTTCTTCGTCGAAATCGTTGTAAGCGCAAAGAAAACAGCCGAGGAGGCCGCTGCAAGAACACCGGGCGTGAGCGGTGTGGCTCCGGGTCGGGCGACGATCAATATGCCTGCGAAACCTATGATTGCCGACATGACCCGCGTGGGTGTCAGGCGTTCGCCCAGCAGAAGCGGAGACAGGAGTACGACCCATATCGGTTGCGTAAATTCCAACGCAAAAACCTGCGCCAGCGGGATGACGCTGACAGCGTAGAACCACAGGTTTTGGCCCGCAAAATGCAACGAGTTTCGAACCGCGTGCAGACCCAGACGTTGTGTCGATACCTGGTGCCATTTGCCGGTTGCCGTCAAAACGGCCGAAACGACGATGACGCCGACAATGCTGCGGTACATCATGATTTCAAACGTGTCGTGCGTCAGGCTAAGCTCGCGCCCGGCAACGGCCATTGACGAGAAAGAAGCGATCGCCCCGGTCATCCACAGCGCGGTTTTGGCAATCATCGATTTGCTATCGCGCATGTTTCGATCCTTGGGCTGAGCGTGCGTTTGGCCACCGAACCAAAACCGACGCCGGTTCACAACAACAAAAAAGCCGGGTCAGCGCCCGGCTTTTGGTGTCATTCCCATTCGATCGTGCCCGGAGGCTTGGAGGTGATGTCATAGGTGCAGCGGTTGATGCCCTTGACCTCGTTGATGATCCGGGTGGCGGTTTCGCCCAGGAATTCGTGGGTGAACGGGTAGTAATCGGCCGTCATTCCATCAACCGAGGTCACCGCCCGCAAGGCGCAGGCATAGTCATAGGTGCGCCCGTCGCCCATCACGCCGACTGTGCGCACCGGAAGGATCGCGACGAAGGCCTGCCAGATCTCGTCATACAGGCCGTGCTTGCGGATCTGGTCGATATAGATCGCGTCGGCCTCGCGCAGGATTTCCAGCTTTTCGCGGGTGATCTCGCCCGGGCAGCGGATGGCCAGACCCGGTCCGGGGAAGGGGTGGCGGCCGATAAAGCTGGGCGGCAGGCCCAGTTCACGGCCCAGCGCGCGCACTTCGTCCTTGAACAGTTCACGCAGCGGCTCGACCAGTTTCAGGCCCATCTTTTCGGGCAGGCCGCCGACGTTGTGATGCGATTTGATCGTGACTGACGGGCCGCCGGAAAACGACACCGATTCAATGACATCGGGGTACAGCGTGCCCTGGGCCAGGAACTCGGCGCCCTCGATCGTGTCGGCGTGTTTCTGGAATACGTCGATGAACAGCTTGCCGATGATCTTGCGCTTGGTTTCGGGGTCCGAGACGCCGTCGAGCTCTCCCAGGAACAGCTCGCTTTCATCCGCGTGGATCAGTTGGATGTTGTAGTTGTCGCGGAACATCGAGACGACTTCCTGCGCCTCGTTCTTGCGCAGCAGGCCGTGATCGACGAAAACGCAGGTCAGCTGGTCGCCGATCGCCTCGTGGATCAGGATAGCGGCGACCGAGCTGTCGACACCGCCCGACAGACCGCAGATCACCTTCTTGTCGCCGACCTGTTCGCGGATCTTGCGGATCATCTCGTCGCGATAGGCGCCCATGGTCCAGTCGCCCTTGAACCCGGCCAGCTTCACGAAATTCTCGTACAGTTTTGCGCCCTTGGGGGTGTGGTGCACCTCGGGGTGGAACTGAACGGCATAGAAATGGCGGTCGGTATCGGCGGTGATCGCGAAGGGCGCGTTGGGCGAGGTGCCGAACACCTCGAACCCTGGTGCGATTTGGCTGACATGGTCGCCGTGGCTCATCCAGACCTGTTCGTTGCCATCGGTGAACCAGCCCTCGAGCAGGTCGAGCTTGCCGCGCGGCGTCACGAATGCCCGTCCGAACTCGGCGGTGCCGTGGCCGCTTTCGACCTTGCCGCCCAGCTGGTGCATCATGACCTGCTGGCCATAGCAGATGCCCAGGATCGGAACGCCATACTCGAATATCTCTTGCGGGACGCGCGGTGATCCCTCGCGGGTCACGCTGTCCGGCCCGCCCGAAAAGATGATGGCGCGCGGGGCCATGTCACGCACGAAATCCGTCGTGACGTTCTGGTAGGGGTGGATTTCGCAATAGACGTTCAACTCGCGCAGGCGGCGGGCGATCAGCTGCGTTACCTGGCTGCCGAAGTCGATGATCAGAAGGCGGTCATGGGATGTCTCGGTCATACCCGGCCTTTAGGTCGGAAGCCTTGCATGTGCAAGCGCCTTGACGTCATTTGGCGGGAAAGAGTGACGCGGAGCGCATTGAATGACCGGAATTTCGCTCAGAAGGGCTGTGGCAACCGATGCGGAGCCCATCCGCCGATGTATCGAAGCGGCCTATGCCGCAGCGCGCCAGTCCATTCCCGACCTGCCGGATGTGACCGAGGGGGTCGAGGAGGACATTCGCGACCGGAACGTCGTTGTGGCCGTGGATGAAACATTCCTGCACGGTGTCGTGGTTTTTGGTTTCGAAACAGAAACCGCGATGATCTTCAATCTGGCCGTTTCACCTGTTGCGCAAGGGCAGGGTATTGCTCGCCGGCTGGTCGATTTCGTCGCGGCAGAGGTCCGCGAAAACGGGGTTCGGAACATGCGCCTGACAACCCACCGTCTGATGGCGGACACCCGCGCGATGTACCGTCATCTTGGGTGGCAGGAGACCGGGCACGAGGGAAGCAAGGTTTATTTCAGCAAGCCAACCTGACGCCCCGTAAGGCCTGTTGCTGGTGCTGGACAGCGCGGAATATGTCGCTTTTCCCCCTATTGCGCCGGAATCCACATCTGATGAAGTCGCGGCATCTTGTAACAAGCAATCCAATCTAAACTTTCACACGGGATCATCTCATGACAGAGGCAAGCACCCGACGCAGAGTGCGTGGTGGCGGAGGCGCCGCCCGCCGGGCCGAGCGTACCGCGGTTCGGATCGAAACGGCGAAGTATATCGAACGCAACATTCCGAACTTCGAGATCCTCAATGACGAAGCGCTAGAGATCATCGAGGCCAATGCGGAAACCGTGCTGGAGGAAGTCGGCGTCAATTTCGTCGACAACCCCGCGGCGCTGGAACGCTGGCGCGATGCCGGGGCGGACATCGATGGTGAGCGCGTTCGCATTCCGCGAGGTCTGGCCCGCGAACTGATCAAGACCGCGCCCAAGGAATTCACGCAGCACGCCCGCAACCCCGAGAAATCGGTGGTAATCGGCGGGCGCAACCTTGTGCTGGCGCCGGTCTACGGACCGCCTTTCGTGCGGGACGCGCAGGGTGGCCGCCGCTATGCCACGATGGACGATTTCAACAAATTCGTGAAGCTGGCCTACATGTCCAAGTGGCTGCACCACTCGGGCGGCACGGTCTGCGAACCGACGGACGTTCCGGTGAACAAGCGGCACCTCGACATGCTGATGGCGCATATGACGCTGTCGGACAAACCCTTCATGGGGTCGGTAACCGATCCCAGCCGGGCGCAGGATTCGGTCGAGATGTGCGAAATCCTGTTCGGCAAGGAGTTCGTGCAGGAAAACACCGTGATGACCTCGCTCACCAACATCAACTCGCCGATGACGTTCGACGACGTGATGATGGGGTCGCTGGAAGTCTATGCGCGCAACAATCAGGCCTGCATCATCTCGCCCTTCATCGTGGGCGGCGCGATGGCCCCGGTTTCGGTTGCTGGTACTCTGACGCAGGTGCTGGCCGAGGTGCTGGCCGGCATCGCCTACAGCCAGATCATCCGCCCGGGTGCACCGGCCATTTTTGGCGCATTCGTGTCGTCGATCGACATGAACTCTGGTGCACCGACTTTCGGCACGCCCGAAGCCGCGCACATCACCTATGGCGCCGGTCAGTTGGCGCGCCGTTTGGGTGTTCCATACCGCTCGGCCGGGTCGTTCTGCGGGTCCAAGCTTCCGGACGCGCAGGCGGCTTACGAGACTGCGAATTCGCTGAACATGGGTCTGCTGTCAGGCGTCAACTTCATGTTGCATGCATGTGGCTGGCTCGAAGGCGGTCTGGTTGCGGACTTCGAAAAATTCGTCATGGATGCCGATCAGTTGGGAGCGCTTCATGCGTTGGCCAAAGGGGTGGCCTATGATGAAAACGCGCAGGCCATGGACGCGATTCGTGAGGTGGGGCCGGGTGGTCACTATCTTGGTTGTGCGCACACCCAAGCCAATTTCCAAAGCGCCTTCTGGAAGACCGACCTGCTGGACTACAAACCCTTTGAAACATGGGAAGAAGAGGGTGCGCGGGACACGCGCATGCTGGCCTCGGCCCGGGTCGAGCATCTGCTGGCCAACTACCAGCAACCGCAACTCGACCCGGAAAAACTGGCGGCGCTAACCGCCTATGTCGAGGAAAAGAAAGCGTCCATGCCCGACGCCTTCACTTGACGACATGAAGTTCCGGGGCGCGGCTGGCTTGATGCAGTCGCGCCTCACCAATCAAAGCGATCAGTAGGTCCAGGTGGCGAACCAGCGAATACGCGGCGTCGCCCGAGCGTCGTTGGTCGTCGACGCTCCGCTCCATCTCCAACAGTCGCATCAAGGCCACTCCGGTTCCCGGTAGCGCGCCATAGCCAAACAGGCGCTGCAAGTGGCGGTCACGGTCGTATTCCTGTGCTCCGACCTTGGCTGCCCGAGACAGCAGCCGCGGGCGGCGGAGGGCGGTGATCATAGTCATCAGGTCCTGCATTTCGGCGTTCCTCTGTTCAATTTTGCCTGCAGCAATTTTGCACAACCCAGGCGGGTGTTGCCGTGATTGGGCTCGCGCCGAACGATGGTTTCACGACTGTTTATCTTTTTGAATCAATTCTGGTCAGAGCCGTTGGAGGTTAACGAACGAGTAACGAAAGCAACTCTAGGTAGATTTGGTTAACACTTTATCCGACGGCGGACAGTGGCAGTTTGATTGTCGACGAGGGCGAATAACGATGGAAAACAGCACCGCATTCACCGTTCCAGCTTGGGTTCCCGAAGGGGCACAGCGATACCTGGCCCATACCGAGGCGGGACGGTCGATCCGGGATCTGGCGCGGTCGGCAGGGTGTCACGCGTCAACCATTCTGCGACAGATTCGAAGGATCGAAATGCGCCGCGACGATCCCTTGGTGGATGCAGCACTGCAGTCACTTGCCGAAACACACTTTCCCGGTGCGGGGAATGAAGTCGCCTCTGGTCCCTTGTTTAGCGTCGGCGATGATCCTCATCGCATTCCCAATGCCGAAGACGAGGCGTTCGAGCGCGAGGCTTTGCGGGTGCTGCGGCGCCTTTGCGAAACCGGTGCGGTTCTGGCCGTGGCCGAGGACATGGAAAAGGCGGTCGTTGTCCGCGACAGCGGCGAGGGCGGTACAACTCGGACCGCCGTTGTTGATTGCAAGACCGCTCAGGCTCTGGCTCTGAAGGACTGGATCGTTTGTGACAATGCGGGGCGTGTGTCGCGTTACCGGATCACGCAAATGGGCCGAACCGCATTAAGCCAGTTGATTGCCGATGCCGAAAACCGCGCGCGGACACAGACTGAATATGGCATGGCCGAGGCACCGGCGAAGTTCAAAACGCGCAGTCAAGCCGACGAGAAGCGTCCACGGCGCATCCGTTATTGCGCAGCGGAGAGCCCCCTGATTGCCTTGTCGCGCCGGCGCGACCGGGATGGAAAGCCGTTTCTGGACGAAAGCCTGGTGCGCGCCGGAGAGCGACTGCGCGAGGATTTCGAGCTGGCCCAGATCGGACCGCGGGTCACGCAGAACTGGGACCGGTTCCTTACCGCTGGCGGTCGTGCGGGTTTCGAAGGCGATGCTCAGGTTGCGCGCGGGTCGTCCGAGGCGCGTGATCGCGTGGCTCGGGCCTTGTCGGATCTGGGTCCGGGTTTGAGCGACGTTGCGCTGCGGTGTTGTTGCTATCTGGAAGGCCTGGAACTGGCCGAGAAACGGATGGGCTGGTCAGCACGTTCTGGGAAGATCGTGCTGCGCATTGCGTTGCAGCGCCTCAAGCGCCATTACGAGAAGCAAGCAGAGTGTGACAGATTGATCGGTTGATCCAACTTAAGTCCGATTGGCCGGAGTTGCGGAAAACGCAACAGGTGATAATCAAGGGTTATGAATTTTACCCTCAGACAGCTGCAATACTTCCGCGCCGTGGCCGAGCAGCGCAACTTTGGCCGGGCCGCTCAGGTGTGTCATGTGTCTCAACCGGCACTATCGGTGCAGATACGGGCTTTGGAAGACATCATGGGCGGGCCACTGTTTGAAAGGCGCGCCCGCGATGTTCTGCTGACACCGTTGGGGCGCGATGCGCTTGAGCACGCACGGCGCATTTTGGGCGCGGCCGAACGGTTGGATCGGTTTGCGCGTGACAACTCCGCCGGGCATCGCAGTCTGTCGGTCGGCTTGATCCCGACGGTCGCACCGTATCTGCTGCCGGGTGTCTTGGCTGGTCTGCGGTCGGCGGATGTGTCCCTGCGCGTACAGGTACGCGAGGCACGCACCGAGCGGTTGCTGTCGATGCTGAAAGCGGGCGAGATCGACGCCGCCGTGCTGGCCCTGCCGGTGGGCGCGCGCGGCCTGGACGAGGTACCTCTGTTTGAGGATCGTTTTCTGCTGGCTGGCAGCGAGACGCGCCTGAACAGCCTGACCGTCAGCCCCGACGCTCTGCGCCCGATCGACCTGAACGCGGCCCAACTGATGCTGCTGGAAGACGGGCACTGCCTGACGGATCAAGCACTTGAGGTGTGCGGGCAGGACCGGACCAGCGCCCATATCAACATGGGCGCGTCGTCTTTGGCCACGCTGTCGCGGTTGGTGGCGGACGGGTTCGGCCTGACCTTGATTCCGGAATTGGCGGCGCGTTCCGAGGCCGATGCCGTGCCGGGGCTGAAACTGTTGCGGTTCAGCGCCCCAGAGCCCGCGCGGCAGATCGGCCTCGTGCGGCGCGATTCGTCGGATGGGGCGGTGTGGTTCGATCAACTGGCCCAGGTGATCCGGCAGGTCGGCGAAAACATCGTGTCGGAAACCCGGAACTGAAAAGGGCCCGCACTCGGCGAGCCCTTCGAGTCGAGGCTGGTTGAAGGCTCAGGCCATTTCGGGCTGCTGCGCTTCTTCCAGGTGTTTCATCAGGTTTTCGGGCGACGAAACGCCATAGGGGTCCTCGGGGCAGTTGTCCATCAGGCCGGGCTCTTCGAACCACGCCTCGACCACACCGTCGTTGATGATGGCGGCATAGCGCCACGAGCGCATGCCAAAGCCCAGATTGGCCTTGTCGACCAGCATGCCCATCTTGCGAGTGAACTCACCCGACCCGTCGGGGATAACCTTGACGTTCTTCAGCCCCTGATCCTGCGCCCATTTGTTCATGACAAAGCTGTCATTGACCGACATGCAGTAGATCTCGTCGATGCCCTTGGCCTTGAACGCCTCGTAGTTGTCCTCGAACCCCGGCAGTTGGTAGGTCGAGCAGGTGGGCGTGAACGCACCGGGCAGCGAGAACAAGATGACCCGCTTGCCTGCGAAGTAGTCGGCCGTGGTCTTGTCTTCCCAGCGGAACGGGTTGGGCCCTTCGATCGAGTCGTCGCGCACGCGGGTGTGGAATGTCACGTCGGGCAGCTTGGCTCCGGTTTTCATGGGGCATCTCCTGTGATTCACATTTGTTCGGCCCGTGGGTTAAAACGATTCCAAACCGGCTTCAACACGGGATGTGCTGCGTTTGCGAATATCCTCTTGTCTTCTGAAATCATGTCGAAATTTGCGTTGACCCCCTAGGAAGTCACGCTCCTATTCTGCATCTGCGAAATGCTGACGCATGGCAGCTATGCATGGCTGGCGTAATACATCCGACCGGTTTATGTTATGCACCAACCAAATTGACCCAAAGTCAGGAAACCGGCCCCGTGCGCGATCTGAAAATCCCTGAACAACGTCACCCGGAAAAGGCGCATAAGCCCGACAATGCGCAGCCGAAAAAGCCCAACTGGATCCGGGTGAAAGCGCCCGGCGGCAAGGGCTATGCCGACACGCGCCGGATCATGCGCGACAACAACCTGGTCACCGTCTGCGAAGAGGCCGGCTGCCCGAATGTGGGCGAATGCTGGAGCCAGGGCCACGCGACCATGATGATCATGGGCGAGATCTGCACCCGCGGCTGCACCTTCTGCAACATCGCCACCGGTCGCCCCGATGCGTTGGATGCGTTCGAACCGGGCCGGGTGGCCCATGCGGTGGAAAAGCTGGGCCTGAACCATGTCGTCATCACCTCGGTCGACCGTGACGACCTGGCTGATGGCGGGGCCGAGCATTTCGCTCAGACTATCCGCGCGGTGCGTCACCGCTCGCCCAAGACCACGATCGAGATTCTGACCCCGGATTTCCTGAAATGCGATCCGTCGGTTCTGGAAACCGTGGTCGCGGCCAAGCCGGACGTGTTCAACCACAACCTTGAAACTGTGCCGGGCCTGTACCCCGAGGTGCGCCCGGGCGCGCGCTATTTCCACTCGCTGCGTCTGCTGCAGAGGGTCAAGGAACTGGACCCGTCGATCTTCACCAAGTCGGGTATCATGGTCGGACTGGGCGAGAACGAACAGCAGGTGCGCCAGGTCATGGACGACATGCGCGCCGCCGATATCGATTTCCTGACCATCGGCCAGTATCTGCAGCCCACGCCGAAACACCATCGCGTGGACCGCTTTGTCACGCCCGAAGAGTTCGCAGCCTATGAAAAAGCCGCCTACGGTAAAGGGTTCCTGATGGTTTCGGCCACGCCCTTGACCCGGTCGTCTTACCATGCGGGCGATGATTTCGCGCGCCTGCGGGCGGCGCGGCAGAAAAAGCTGGGGCAGGCGTGACGCCCGAACGGCTCGCGCAACTGACTGCGCTGCGCCACGCTTTGCACCAACGCCCCGAGGTTTCGGGTGAAGAGGCTGAAACAGCGGCATTCATAGCCGAGCAATTGCGCGGTGTGACCGGCCGGGTTCTGACCGGGATCGGTGGGTACGGGGTCGCGGCCGTGTTCGACACGGGCCAGCCGGGGCCCACCGTGGGCATTCGCTGCGAACTGGACGCGCTTCCGATTTTGGAAATGCCGGGCAAACTCTGGTGCTCGCAGGTTCCGGGCAAGAGTCATCTGTGCGGGCATGACGGCCATATGGCCATGGTTCTGGGCGTGGCGCAGGACCTGGCGCAAACGCCCGTGACACGCGGTCGGGTCGTGCTGATCTTCCAGCCCGCCGAAGAGACCGGACAGGGCGCGCGCGATTTTCGGAACGACCCGCAATACGCTGAAATACAGCCCGATTTCCTGTTCTCGCTGCATAACCTGCCGGGGCTGGAGCTGGGCGCGGTCGAGCTGTGCTCTGGCCCGACCAATTGCGCTTCACGCGGGATGCGGGTGCGGCTGACGGGTAAAACCTCGCACGCGGCGGCGCCGCAGGACGGCCTGTCGCCGGCCTCGGCCATGGCGCAATTGATGCCGGCCCTCACCGCCTTGGGCTCTGGCGGAGAGCTGACCGAGGATTACGCGCTGACCACCGTCACCCACGCCCAACTGGGGGCCCCGACATTCGGCGTGGCGCCCGGTGAGGCCGAGATATGGGTCACGCTGCGCACCGTCTCGGACGCGCGTATGGGACAACTGGTCGATCAGGCCCAGGCGCTGGTCCGCAAGGCCGCCGCCGACGAGGGGCTGGGTGTCGAGATCACCTATGACGACGTGTTCGACGCCTGTGTCAACCACCCCGAGGCCGTGCAGATCCTGGCTCATGCCTGTGCGCAGGCAGGGGTGCAACCGCGCCTGACCACCGTGCCGCAAAGGTTTTCGGAGGATTTTGGGCAGTTCGCTATGGGGTCGAAAACCGCCATGTTCTGGCTGGGGTCCGGGGTTGACCATCCGCAACTGCACAACCCCGACTATGATTTCCCCGATGCGCTGATCCCTGTCGGCGCGGGTATCTTTCTTGCGGCAATCCGTCAGGTTCTGGACGCGCCGGTCACGGTCTGAGCTTGCGCGGCTGGCTGGTTGCCCATTCGGGCCACCAGCCCATGTATTCAACACCGGCAATCACCAGACACAGCACGATCAGGCCTAGCGCCAGCTTGACCCGCTGGTCCGAGGGCGGATTGCGCGCCCATCGGGACATTCGCAGAAGGTGGCGCAGGATCATGGGCCTCGAATCCGCGGCGGGATCAGTCTTCGGTAAAGCGGACCTTGCCGATGAAGGGCAGGTTGCGGTTGCGTTGCGCATAGTCGATGCCATAGCCCACGACGAATTCGTCCGGGATTTCAAAGCCTATCCAATCGGCGCGAAAATCAACCTCGCGGCGGCTGGGTTTGTCCAGCAAGGCAATCGACTTGAGCCGTTTCGGCTGGCGGCTGCGCAGCAGGTTGGTGACATGGTTCAGCGTGTGACCCGTGTCGACGATATCTTCGACCACCAGCACGTCGCGGCCTTCAATTGCGCCGCGCAAGTCCTTGAGAATGCGAACTTCCCGGCTGCTTTCCATTGAATCGCCATACGAAGACGCCTCAAGGAAATCGACCTCGATCGGCAGGTCCAGTTCGCGCACCAGATCGGCGATGAAGACGAAGCTGCCGCGCAGCAGGCCTACGACCACCAGCTTGTCGGTATCGCCGAATTCGCGGGTGATTTCGCGGCACAATTCCTCGATCCGCGCCGCGATGGCCTTGGCCGAGATCATCTCATCTATCACATATGCGCGCTGGCTCATGGCTGCCCCCTTGATCTTTGGCGCGCAACATACGACATGACGCGCCATTGTCACGTTTCAAATGCCCAGGTTGCCATGCCCACTCATTCGGAAACCCGCCACCTCCCATACAGCGCGCAGCAGATGTATGATCTGGTTGCGGATGTGGCGAAATACCCCGAGTTTCTGCCTTGGTGCGCGGCCGCGCGGATCCGGCGGACCTATGCGGCGGGCGAGGCGCAGGTGATGGAGGCCGACTTGGTGATCTCGTTCAAGGTGTTCCGCGAACGGTTCGGCAGTCGGGTGACGCTGTTCCCCGAGCAGAAGAAGATCGACACCGAATACCTGGACGGTCCATTCAAATACATGAAATCCGACTGGCATTTCGAAGACGCCCCCGAGGGCGGCTGCAACGTATCCTTCCACGTGGATTTCGAGTTCAAGAACGCCGTGTTGCAGGGCATCATCGGCGTGGTCTTCAACGAGGCGATGCACCGGATCGTGCGCGCCTTCGAGCAGCGCGCGGTCAGCCTCTACGGCTGAGGGTTTACCCGGCGCGGGTGCACGTTAGACTGCGCCGCATGACTGAATTCACACGCACTCTTTCCGAATTCGCCGCAGGCCCGGTCGAGACAACCGCGCAGGCGCGGATCGTCACGTCTTTGTCCGCGCTCGACTGGTTGGCGGTCGGGCGCTCAGGCGTCAACGAACCGGTCTCTCGCATCCTGCGAGGGATGGTGCTGGACGAAGGCGGGGCCGGACAGGCCACCCTGTTCGGCGGCGGGGCCGCGCCAATGCGCGCTGCGGCTTTGGTCAACGGCACGGTGTCGCATGCGCTGGACTATGACGACACGCATTTCGCCCATATCGGCCACCCCTCGGTGGCGGTGTTTCCCGCCGCGCTGGCCGTGGTCGAATGGCAGGATCAGCCCATCGTCGATTTGCTCGAGGCGGCCTTGGTGGGGATGGAACTGTCCATCCGCATTGGCCTGTGGCTGGGGCGGGGGCATTATCAGGTCGGGTTTCACCAGACCGCAACGGCGGGGGCGTTCGGAGCGGCCGTGGCGGCCGCCCGCCTGCTGGGATGCGATCCGGCGGCCATGCGCCGGGTTCTGGGGCTGACCGCGACCAGGGCGGCGGGCCTCAAGGCGCAGTTTGGCACCATGGGGAAGCCCTACAATGCGGGGCAGGCGGCTTCGGTCGGGGTCGAGGCCGCGCTGCTGGTGCAGCGGGGGTTCGTTCCCAATCCCGATGCCCTGACCGGGCCGTTCGGGTTTGGCGCGACGCATCACGGTGCCGATGACACAGCCACAGCGCTGTCGGGGCTTGGGGATGAGTGGCTGTTCGAAAGCGTCAGCCACAAGTTCCACGCTTGCTGCCACGGGCTGCACGCCGCGCTCGAGGCGGCGCGGGATCTGGACATTGCCGAACCCGAGGTGGCCGAGATCAAAATCCGCACCCATCCGCGTTGGATGAGCGTCTGCAATCAGACCGCGCCGACAACCGGGCTGGGCGCCAAGTTTTCCTATCGGACGGTGATCGCCATGCAGGCGCTGGGATACGAAACGGCCCTGCCTGAAAGCTACACGGACAAGGTCTGCGCCGATCCGCGCCTGCAATCGCTGCGCGACCGGATCACGGTCGAAGCGGACGAAACGCTGTCCGAGACCGAGGCCCGCTTGGCGCTGTTGCGCCGCGACGGAGTGCGGCGCGAGGCGACCCACGATCTGGCCGCGCCGATAGCCTTGTCCGACCGCGAGGATCGCGTGCGCGGCAAGGCCGCCAAACTGATCGGCGCGAATGACGCGGATGCGATCTGGTCGATGCTGCGCACCGGAGGGCGCGCAGCGGATCTGGCGAAACGACTGGTTGACTAGACGACGCGCCAGTGAAGCGGGAAGCCGGGGTCGAACACGGTGACCGGGCCATCGCGTGTTTCGATCTTGTCGGGGTAGCTGACCGGTTCGCCCTTCTGCAGGGTGATGGTCTGATCGTTGACGGGCAGCCGATAGAACCTGGGCCCGTTGACCGAGGTGAACCCTTCCAGCTTGTCCAGCGCACCCGCGCGGTCAAAGACCTCGGCCACCAGTGACATGGTGTTGGTCGCAGTGAAACATCCCGCGCAGCCGCAGGCCATTTCCTTGTTGGCATCCGTATGCGGGGCGCTGTCAGTCCCCAGAAAGAACCGTTCGTCGCCCGAAGTCGCGGCATCAACCAGTGCCGTGCGGTGCTCTTCGCGTTTGGCGACGGGCAGGCAGTAGTAGTGAGGCTTGATCCCGCCCACGAGGATGTGGTTGCGGTTGATGATCAGGTGATGTGCGGTGATCGTTGCGCCCAGGTCAGTTTCGTTCGCGCGCACATACTCCACGCCGTCGACGGTGGTGATATGCTCCATCACCACGCGCAGGCCCGGCGTGGCCTTGCGGATCGGGTCCAGAACGCGGTCGATGAACACCGCCTCGCGGTCGAAGATGTCGATCTCGGCATCGGTGACCTCGCCGTGCACGCAGAGCGGCAGGCCGATCTCGGCCATCCGGTCCAACACGGGGCGCACCTTGTCGAAATCCCGCACGCCCGAGGCCGAGTTGGTCGTGGCCCCCGCCGGGTACAGCTTGACCGCCTTGACCAGACCGCTTGCGTGGGCCGCGGCCATGTCGTCGGGGTCGGTATCCTCGGTCAGGTACAGGGTCATCAACGGCTCAAAGCTCATGCCTTCGGGCAGGGCGGCCAGGATACGGTCGCGGTAGGACGCGGCCTGAGCGCCGGTGACCACAGGGGGCACAAGGTTGGGCATGATGATGGCTCGCGCGAAATGGCGGGCGGTTTCGGGCAGGACGGCCTGCAGCATGGCGCCATCGCGCAGATGCAGGTGCCAGTCATCGGGGCGGCGGAGCGTCAGAGTATCGGTCATGGCGCCGGGCTAGCACAGGCCGGCCGCACGGGAAAGTGACAACAAACCTTGTCAGGCGACCAGATTGCCGCAAGTCCCGGAAAGATCACGGTCTTGACGCGCAGCGGCAGCCATGACCTGTTGTGCCAAGGGAGATTGAGACACATGAGCCAGCCAGATTCCATAGATGCCGTTCAGACGATGCTGGGCGAACAGGGCTATGTCTGTGGCCGCGCCCTGGCCACCGTGGTGTTCCTGTCGCTGAGACTGGGCCGGCCGCTGTTTCTGGAAGGTGAAGCGGGCGTCGGAAAGACCGAGATCGCCAAGGCCCTGGCCTCTGGACTTGGCCGCCGCCTGATCCGGCTTCAATGCTATGAGGGGCTCGATGCGTCCTCGGCCGTCTATGAATGGAACTTTCCCGCGCAGATGGTGGCCATCCGCACCGCCGAGGCGGTCGGCGGGTCCGACCGGAAGGGTCTGCAGGAGGAACTGTTCAGTGGCGACTATCTGATCCGCCGCCCATTGCTCGAGGCGATGGAGCCCGACCCGGCTGGCCCGCCGGTGCTGCTGATCGACGAGTTGGACCGCACCGACGAACCGTTCGAGGCCTTCCTGCTGGAGGCGCTGAGCGATTTCCAGGTGACAATCCCCGAGATCGGCACGATCAAGGCGCCCGAACCGCCCATCGTCATCGTCACGTCGAACCGCACGCGCGAGGTACATGACGCGCTCAAGCGCCGCTGCCTGTATCACTGGGTCGACTACCCCGATTTCGACCGCGAGCTGGAGATCCTGCACGCCCGCGCGCCCGAGGCCGCCGAGGCGCTGAGCCGCGAAGTGGTGGCCTTTGTCCAGCACCTGCGCACTGAGGACCTGTTCAAGAAACCCGGCGTGGCCGAAACCATCGACTGGGCGAAATGCCTGCTGGCGCTGGACGTGATCAACCTCAGCCCCGAGGTGATCGGCGACACGCTGGGCGCGATCCTGAAATACCAGGACGACATCCAGAAACTACAGGGCTCCGAGGCCAAGCGCATTCTGGATCAGGCCAAAGCCACGCTCGAGCCGGTCTGATGACGTCGCGGCGCCAAAACACTCCGGGGGCCTAGGGATGGCCGAACAGCTTCCGCTGGAAATTCCGACCGATCCGAAACTGGCGCAGAACATCACCCATTTCGCGCGCGCCTTGCGCAAGGCCGGGCTGCCGATCGGCCCCGGCCGCGTGGTCGACGCCATCCGAGCGGTGCAGGCGGCGGGCTTTACCCGCAAGCAGGATTTCTATTGGACCCTGCACGCCTGTTTCGTGAACCGGCCCGAGCATCGCACCGTGTTTTCCCAGATCTTCCGCCTGTACTGGCGCGACCCGCGGTATCTTGAGCACATGATGTCGATGATGCTGCCGGCCATTCGCGGAGTTCAGGAGGAACGCATGGCCGAAGCGGGCGAAAAACGCGCGGCCGAGGCCCTGCTGGATGGTGTCGAACGGGACGAGCCCAAGGGCGTCGAGCAAGATGGCGAAAGCGAAATCGAGATTGACGCCACGCAGACCGCCTCGTCCGAAGAACGGCTGAGGTCGCTGGATTTCGAACAGATGAGCACCGCGGAAACCGCACAGGCCAAGCGCATTCTGGCGCGGCTGCAACTGCCGGTGGACCCGATCGCCTCGCGCCGGGGGCAGGCCAGCCATCTGGGCCAGCGGATCGACCGGGCGCGCACCTTGCGCGCGGCCATGCGTCAGGGCGGCGAGATGCGACAGATCGCACTCGTCAAACCGAAACCGCGCTGGCCCAATCTGATCGCGCTGTGTGACATCTCGGGGTCGATGAGCCAGTACAGCCGGATCATCCTGCACTTCCTGCACACGGTCTCGAACGCCAAGGGGGCTGGCTGGGCCAAGGTGCATGCGTTCACCTTCGGCACGCGGCTGACGAACATCACGCGGCACCTGCATCAGCGCGACGTCGATGCCGCGCTGGCCGCCGCCGGGGCCGAGGCGCAGGATTGGGAGGGCGGCACGCGCATCGGCGAATGCCTGCACCAGTTCAACCGCGACTGGTCGCGCCGGGTTATGGGACAGGGGGCCGTCGTGCTGCTGATTACCGACGGGCTGGAGCGGGGTGATCCCGATCTGCTTGAAAAAGAGATCGAACGCCTGCACTTGTCAGCCCGGCGGCTGATCTGGCTGAACCCGCTGCTGCGCTGGGACGGGTTCGCGCCAAAGGCGCAGGGCGTCGCCACCATGCTGCCGCATGTGGACAGCTTCCGCGCTGGTCATTCGATTGCATCGCTTGAGGATCTGGCCGCCGTGATTTCACGACCCGACGACCAGGGAGAGAAAGCGCGGTTGTTGGCCGCGCTTTCAGGCTGACGTTACTGCAGTTGCTTTTCGTTGCACTCGCGCGCCATTTCCATGGCTTTGTAGGTGCCGGTCAGATCGACGGTGAAGCCAAAGGATTTCTCGGGGAACACCGCCATGACCTTTTGCTTGGCCAGGTCGTCGGCGAATTGCGGGTCGTCCGACAGGACATAGCCGCCGGAATACCCTTTGGTGATGTTGCCCTTCATTCCGGTTGCCTCGCCGACATACAGGTTGTCGCCCAGCAGGATGGCGACGGCCTCCTTGTCTCCGCGCTTGATGCCGGTTTCCGCCTTGGTAAAGACACCGACATATCCAACGCTGCGGTCTTCGGTCAGACCCATCTGCACCACGTTCTCGGCATCATCGACCGCTTCGATCAGGCATGACTTTTTGTCCTTGTCGACAAAGACCTTCCAGCCCTCGACCTCTCCGTAGCGTTCGAAAGTGTCGGCCCAGGCGCTGCCTGCAATCAATGCCGCTGCGCCGATGGTTAGTGTAAATATCTGTTTCAAGACATTGTCTCCTTTACGAAATCTCTTGCGTCAATTCGGCCGCAAGTCGGGCCTGTCCGCAGGCTAGTCGGCGTCCGAAAAACAATCAAATGTTTGATTGTCTGTCGCGGACTTCGGCCGAAACCTGCCTTCTGCGTCACGTGAAGAACCAAGTTGGCAGGGTCGGTGCTCGAGATAATCCACCCGAGAACGCGCTCCTTGCTTTTCATCGCGTCAATCCTGCTTATGTTGATGCGAACCACCGCGGGAGGGTCCGATGGACAGATTTGACAACAGTCCGGAAACGGCATTGGCGTGGTTTCGCGAGGGTCGCGGCGCGGTTCTGGCGACGGTCGTCGAAACCTGGGGCAGCGCGCCCCGGCGGGTGGGGGCCCAGCTGGTCATCGGCGGCGACGGCCGGATCGAAGGCTCGGTCTCGGGCGGTTGTGTCGAAGGCGCGGTGATCGTCGAGGCGCTCGAGGCCATGCAAGAGGGAGAAGCGCGCCTGTTGGAATTCGGGGTCAGCGACGAGGATGCCTTTGCCGTCGGGCTGGCCTGCGGCGGCACGATCCGGGTTCTGGTCGAGCCTGTGGGCTCGGTCCTGCCCGAGCCGATGCTGGCCGAACTGGTGGCAGCGCGGGCGCGGCGAGACCCTGTGGCCTATGAGGTCAATATCGAGACCGGCCACCGTGCGCTGCGGCGCAACGCCTATGCGGACCGGTTGCGCATGGATCGTTCAGGGTTCGAGGAAGACGGTCAGACCTTCGTGGCCGTGCACAACCCGCCCTTGCGGCTGATCGTGGTGGGCGCGGTCCATATCGCGCAGGCGCTGGTGCCGATGGCGCGGATTGCGGGTTATGACCCGATCATCATCGACCCGCGCGAGACGTTTGCGTCCAAATCTCGTTTTCCCGGTGAAAAGTTGCTGACCGACTGGCCGGACGAGGCCGTGGCCAGCATCGGACTGGATGCGCGTACGGCGGTTGTGCTGCTGACCCACGACCCCAAGCTGGATGATCCCGCCCTGCAGGCCGCGTTGAACTCGGACGTGTTCTATATCGGCGCGCTGGGGTCGTCGCGCACCCATGCCAAACGGGTGCAGCGGATGACAGAGGCGGGC
>NZ_JBXWSK010000018.1:0-50446 GCF_059613385.1 Ruegeria sp. BHSA162 | reverse complement strand
TGACTGCCGGTGCCGCAGGATCGCCACGAGGATCAGACCAACCACGAGCAACAGTGCCACTGCCAGAACAACCCAACCCCAGGTCTGCGGTACCATGGAAATCGGAGCCGGCTCGGGCGCGGGTTTCAGCATGTCCAGCAGCTCGACCAGCGATTTGCCTTCGGTGTCCGGGGTCATGACCGCCCCCGTTGGTGGCCGAACAGTCTCAGGATCTGGGCCAGAGCGGGCTCGGCGGTGGTCAGCGGGATGACGGGAAACCCGTATCGGCGCGACCAGGATTGCAGCTGCACCAGCCGTTGCTCCATCGCCTGTGTCACGCGGTCCGACATCTGGCGGTCTGACGCGTCCAGTTCGATCTGCTGGTCGCCGTCCGAGACCGTCAGGCGAAGCTCGGGCGGCATGTGGCGCGAGATCGGGTCGGAGATGTCGAACAGGATCAGGTCATTGGAATGGGCCAGGCGGCGCAGCAGCCGTTCGGACCCGTCGGTCAGGCCGTCAAAGTCCGAGAACACGCAGACCAAGGCATTGGTATGTGCGATGCGCGCAGCCTGTTGCAGCACCTGGTTCAGCGAGACCGTGGCTTGTGGGCGGAGCCCGGCATGCAGGTTGCAATTGAGCGCGCCGAGCGAGGACAGAAACCGCCGCAAGGCCGCCGGGCGGCGCTGTGGCCGATGTTCGGCCAGGTCGGTATCGCCGAACACGATACCGCCGACGCGGTCGCCCTGCGCCAGAACCCGATGGGCGGCGATGGCCGCAGCCTCGGCCGCTACCACCGATTTCATGTAGACTTGTGTGCCGAAGAACATCGAGACCCGCTGATCCACCAGCAGCAGCGCCGGGCGGTCGCGCTCTTCGGTATAGACGCGCACATGCGGCTCGCCGGTTCGGGCCGTCACTTTCCAGTCGATCGTGCGGATGTCGTCGCCGGGCAGATAGGTGCGCAGTTCCTCGAAATTCAGGCCGCGCCCGCGCAGGCGCGAGGCATGGCGGCCGTTCAGCACGGAACGGGCAGGCTGTCGGGGCAGAAGGCTGAGCGCGCCGCTGCGCCCGCCGAGGCTCAGCAGGTGGCGGGCATCGACGTGGATGCGTGGGTCGCGGGATGTCGCTGCGGTCGGGGACACGCGGCTCTCCTTTGTTGCGATCAGGGCAGGGCGACGAGCTTCAGGATCTCGTCGATCACGTCATCGGCGGTCTTGGCGTCCCCCTGCGCTTCGAAACTCAACGTGATGCGGTGGCGGAACACGTCATGGGCAATGGCACGGATGTCGGCCGGGTCGACATAATCGCGCCCATTCATCCAGGCATGGGCCCGGCCGCATTTGTCCAGCGCCAGCGACGCCCGCGGGCTGGCGCCGATCTCGATCCACGGGGCGAGCTCATCGCTAAGCGCGGACGGCGTCCGGGTAGCCTGAACCAGATCGGCCATGTACCGATCCATAGCATCCGAGACATGGATCTGCCCGATCTCCTGCCGGGCTGCAAAAACGGCATCCTGCGGGATCGGTGAGGGTTTCTCGGCGGTGGTCCCGGAATTGGCGGCGGTATCCTCGCCGCGGACCAGACGGATCACCAGCACCTCGTCCTCGACCGGGGGGTAAGTGATCTGCACATGCATCAGGAACCGGTCCATCTGTGCCTCGGGCAGCGGATAGGTCCCTTCCTGCTCGATGGGGTTCTGAGTGGCCATCACGATGAACAGCGGCTCCATCTTATGGGTGGTGCCGGATACGGTGACCTGCCGCTCCTCCATCGCCTCAAGTAGCGCAGCCTGAACCTTGGCCGGCGCGCGGTTGATCTCGTCCGCCAGGACGATGTTGGCGAAGATCGGGCCGGGCTCGAACCGAAAGGTGCCGCCCGCTTCGGTCTGGGTATAGACCTCGGTCCCAGTCACGTCGGACGGCAGCAGGTCGGGCGTGAACTGGATGCGGCTGAACTCGGCATCAAGATTGCGCGCCATCGCCTTGACGGCACGGGTTTTGGCCAGGCCCGGCAAACCTTCGATCAGCAGGTTCCCGTTGGCCAGCAGCCCGATCAGAAGGCGGTCGATGACCTGAGTCTGTCCAATGATCGATTGGGCCATCCGGGCTTTGAGATCGTTGATTTGGTCAAGCGGTGTCATGGCGGTCCAATCATCAGAAACGGTCAATCATGCGTTTGCGCCGGACCCGCTGGATCTTTTCGGTCAATCCATTGCAATATTTGAAAGTTAGCAGCGCACTCGTGACCGATCCACCCCCGATTTCAGGGTGTTCAACCCTGATCAGGGCCGTGCCGACTTGACGTCGTCGGCCAAACGTCCATCCAGCGACATCAGGACGGCGATCGGGCGCAGGGCCGGAATGTGACTGAAGATGATCAGAATGCACACGGTCAACGGAACGCTGAGAAACGCGCCGATCAGGCCCCAGACCGTGGTCCAGAAGGTCAGTGCGAGGATGACCAGAAATGTCGACATGTTCAGCGAACGGCCCAGCAGGGCCGGGTCAAGGAAGTTGCCGATCAGGAACTGGATCGTGCCGCACCCGAAGACGATGATCAGGAACGGGCCGATCGTCTCGAACTGAACAAGGGCGATCATCGCGGGAAAGATCACCGCGATGATCGACCCGATTGATGGGATGAAGTTCAGGGCAAACGTCAGAACGGCCCAGGTTTCCGCGTATTCCAGACCCAACACGCGAAAAACCGAATAGCTGATTCCAGCGGTAACGAGGCTGATGAAGGTTTTGACCCCGACGTAGCGCTGCAAGCTGAAGGTAATCGCATCCAGAACCGAAGAAAGCTCGGCTCCGGTGACGGGGTTGCCCGCTGCAATCCGCAGCTTTTTGCGGAAGGCCAGCCGCTCGGCCATCAGGAAGGCCACATAGAGGCTGATCAGGAAGAACTGGTTTAGCATCGAGGTGGCGCTGCCCAGCAAAATCCGCGCGACCGAGGTCATGTCGATGCTGATCAGGTTGTCCCTGACAAAAGCGGTGACATCATTCCCGACCAGACCGGTGACGCGGTTGATCACGCCGTCGAACTGGCTTTCATAGGTGCCCGCGGTTCGCGCGAACTGCGTGGCCTGACTGCCGAGGATGTAGGTGATCATGAACAGGCCCGCCAGAACCACTGTGACTGCGGCCAGGTTGGCAAGCCAGACCGGAGCGCGGGTCAGTGCGATCACCCGATCGCTGAGTGCGATGATCAGAACGTTGATCAGCAAGGCCATGGTCAGCGGAACCAGAAAGCTGGCGCCTGCGTAAAGCCCCAGAACCACAAGCGTCAGCACGATGGTGACGTCGCGAACGACACTCAACCTCAGCGGTGTGCGGGTGGGGGGCTCTGATGGCGTCATGCGGGGCCTCGGCTATACCGGTGCATGCCGGCAGCGATTGGAGTTTTGTGGGGCAATCCTGCACAGGCAGCGGGCTTTATGCAATCGGGCCAGACAGTTATTCGGTAGAATCTCGTGCAATTGGCACATTGGCCGGTTCTTCCAACGCGGATTGCAGGCTAGAGTTTCCCAATGACACGTCTTTCGATTCCCGTTTTTGGCCGGTTTGGCCGGGCGCTGTGGCTGGCGGTCCAACGCTTTGGCGACAAAAACGGTTTCGTCATGAGCAGCCATGTGGCGATGTCGCTGATGCTGGCGCTGTTTCCGTTTGTTCTTTTCACCGTCGCTTTGGCCGGGTCGTTGTCGCAGGGATATGTGACGGACGAACTGATCGAGTTGATATTCGGTGCGTGGCCACAAGACGTGGCCCAACCCATCGTGGCCGAACTGCGCGCGGTTCTGGACGGGTCGGGTTCGGGTGTGATCACGCTGGGCGGTCTACTGGCCGTCTACTTTGCCTCGAACGGAGTGGCGGCCGTACGTGCCGCCATGAATCAGGCCTATCATGACAATGACAGCTGGCCATTCTGGAAGACGCGCCTGCTTTGCCTCGGGTTAGTCATTTTGGGCGGAGCCGCGATCCTGCTGATCGCGGCGGTTGAACTGGTGCTGCCGGTCTATACACGTCTGGTGTCCGAGAATACGGCCGTGGACGTGGGCGAGTGGCTGTCGGTTGACCGTTTGCGGTGGACCTTCACGGTGGCGGTGCCGGCGGGAACGGTCTTACTGGCCCATCTGATCCTGCCGACCAAGCGTCACCGCATCATGCAAATCCTGCCCGGAGTGGCGCTGACCCTTCTGTTGTGGGCGGCCGGAGGGTGGGGGTTCTCGGTCTATATCGCGCAATTCGCGACCTACAGCGCCACCTATGCTGGCCTGGCGGGGGCCATGGCCGCGTTGATTTTCATGTATCTGTGCGCTGCCATCCTAATTTTCGGCGCAGAGTTCAACGGCGCGCTGATGGACATCGACAATCAGGGCGAGGTCGGAGCTTCATGAGAAATTGGCACCGCATCGCCCGGATCATCGCGTTTTCCGGATGCGCCCTTTTGCAAAACGGCGGTTGGGCTTGGGCGCAGGACTATGTCGGCTCGGACGCTTGTCGCGATTGTCATGACGAACAGGTGCAAGCCTGGGCAGGATCCCACCACGCCCTGGCTTGGACAGAGCCCGCGCCAGACACCGTTGTGGCCAATTTCGGTGATACGACCTTTTCTCATGACGGCATGACCGTCACGTTTCGGCGGGAGGGGTCGGACTATCTTGCCGACGTGACCGAGAAGGACGGCCAAAGCCAGCAATACAGGGTTCATTCCGTCGCTGGGATCGAGCCGTTGCAGCAATATCTGTTTGAAACCGAGCCCGGCCGATTGCAGAGCTTTGATGTGGTCTGGGACACGCAGGCCGGGCGCTGGTACCACCTGTATCCGGATCAGGACTTGCCGCCAGACGATGGGTTGCACTGGACCGGCCCATACAAGAATTGGAACGGCCGCTGCGCGGAGTGTCACGCGACAGGGTTCGAAAAGAACTTTCAGCCGCAGACCCAGTCCTTTGCTTCCGAGCAGGTTGAGATCGGCGTGGGCTGTGAGGCTTGCCATGGCCCCGGCTCGGCTCATCTGGATTGGACAAAAGGTCAGCCCGCGCCTGCCGGGCTGAACGAGTTTGGGTTTCCTGCCATCTGGGGTACGGGCGACACCGAGATCGAGATTCAGCAATGCGCCGGCTGTCATTCCCGCCGCGAAGCGCTGGAGGACGGAAACCCGCTGCCCGGCACGCCATTCCACGATGCCTACAATCTGGCGCTTCTGCGTCCGGGTCTCTACCACTCCGACGGCCAGATACTGGACGAGGTCTATGTCTATGGATCTTTTTTGCAGTCCAAAATGTATGCGCAAGGCGTCGGCTGCCTGAATTGCCATGAGGCGCACAGCGCAACTCTGAAGGCCGAGGGCAATGCGGTCTGTACGCAGTGCCATTCCCCGGCTGGCGATCCCGATTTTCCGTCACTGCAAAAAGCGCAATACGACGATCCCTCACACCATCACCACCCGGAGGGAGGCGAGGGGGCGCAGTGCAAAAGCTGCCACATGATCGAACGCCTCTATATGGGCGTCGATGGCCGGCGCGATCACAGTTTCCGTGTGCCGCGCCCCGATCTGGGCTTGGCAGAGGATGCCTGCACTGATTGCCACACGGATCAGGATCAGCCATGGGCCGCCGCCGCCATCAATGACTGGTTCCCGGACTCGGATCATCGTACGCCCCATTTCGGCACGGCATTCGCCCCCGCATTTGCCGGAGAGGTCGAGGACCCGGCCGCGTTGCTGGCTGTTGCTCAGGACGGTGCGCAACCCGGCATCGTGCGGGCGACGGCCGCCTATCTGCTGCAACCCTTCGCGACCCCCGAAATGGCCGAGCAAACAGCAGCGATGCTGACGGACGAAGACCCATTGGTTCGCGCCAACGCGGCGGTGTTGCAGCGGGCGGCAGGCCTGGACGACAGGGTGGCCCGGTTGTCGCCGCTGTTGTCCGACCCAGTGCGAAGTGTACGCCTTGCCGCTGCCAAGGAGTTCCTGCCCATTCCCGCCGCGGCTTTGACGCCCCTGCAGCGCAACAACGCGCGTGAGAACATGGCGGATTGGCAGCGCTCGTTGTCCAACCGTCTGGATTTCCCGGAAACCCACCTGGTCCTTGGGGGGATGGCGCTGACGCTGAGAAACCCTGTCGCCGCCGAACAGGCCTTTCGTCAGGTGGTATCCATGGATCCCCAGCGCGAGGATGCTTGGCCAATGCTGATCCAGCTGGCCCAAATCAACCGCGGCACGGATGCAGCCCGTCAGGTGTTGGATGAGGGTCTTCGGACTCTGCCCGACAGCCCAGCGCTTCAGGATCTTGCGCGGCAACTGGGCCGGTAAACCGGCATCGAAGCGACGCAGTTGCGCCATTTTGCAGTCCCATTTGCCGGCCAACATCCATGGTCAAGTCATTGACCAGTTCAGGATGTGGTTATCCATGTTGTATTTGAAACGCCCGTCGACAAAGCTCGACCAACCTGTGGCAACGCGCCGGGTCTCGCTGGATCAGCGGATCGACGAGTTGCGCAACAAGCCGGCCACGTATCTCAACCATGGCGAGGCGTTGCTGCTGCAGGGAATGGCGGCGGCGTCGTTGCGGCCGCAGCGGATTGTGGCCGACAAAATCGCCCTGGACGACGACTGATCAGCCCCGAAAACCGGTTGCCACCACGAATTTTTCCGAACTGTCCGACCGTGAAGCTGGCGGTTTGACATTTGCCACTTTCTCGAACTTCTGCTTCAGCAGTTTCTGCAGATCGCCTTCGGCGCCACCTGCCAGAACTTTTGCGACAAAGGTTCCTCCGACCTCCAGCACGTCAAAGGCGAAGTAGGCGGCGGTTTCGCACAGCGCCATGATCCGCAGGTGGTCGGTCTGCTTGTGCCCGGAGGACGCGGCGGCCATGTCCGACATGACAACGTCGGCCTTGCCGCCAAGCCACTGTTTTACCTTCTCGTCGGCATCGTCTTCCATGAAGTCCAGAACGTGGGTTTCGGCACCCGCCACGGGCTCGACCTCTTGCAGGTCGACGCCCAGAACCGTCCCGATCCGTTTGCCCGATTTCTCGCCCAGCGCATTCACGCGTTTGACCGCGACCTGGCACCAGCCACCGGGCGCGCAGCCAAGGTCGACCACGCGTGCGCCCGGAACCAGAAAGCGGAACTTGTCGTCCAACTCCAGAATCTTGTAGGCCGCGCGCCCCCGATACCCCTCGGCCTGCGCTCGCTTAACATACGGATCATTCAGCTGCCGCTCGAGCCAGCGGGTCGAACTGAGCTTGCGTCCGCGCGCGGTCTTGACCTTGACCTTCAAGTCACGCTGCCCGCGTCCCGAGGTGTTTTTGCCGCTGGGTTTCTTGGCCATAAAAAAGGTCTCCTGAAGACTGCGAGGCCTTTACCCGCTTGTTCATGTGGCATCAAGCCGATGATATCGACCGCTCCATCAATAGCAGATCGGGCCAGGGCGTAGAAACACCAAATGCCGCCCATCCCAGACCGTTCAAGAGCTTCCCGCCGAGGGTGCCAGATGTCGGCGGTGACGCCGAAAAACTGTGCAGCAGTTCTAGCGCCTCTGCCGAGTCGACCGCTGGCACGGCGATCCCAATGCCGCCAATCGCCAAAGCATAGTGCGGAACGGTGTTGGCGAAGTGAAAACTCGGGCTGAATACCTTGAACCCAGCAGCCTCAAGCGCACAGATCGTGGTTGCAGCCGTCGAAACCCGGTAGGCGATCGCTATGGTCGCAAGCGGCATGCAGCGCAGAGCTTTCTCAAAACGGCCCGTCTTCCAGGACGCCATCGGCGCTCATCTGTGCATAAAGCAAACCCTCGCGCAGCCCGCGGTCCGCCACCGATAGGCGGTCGGTCGGCCAGCAGCGCAACAGCGCCTGCAAGATGGCAGATCCGGACATGATCAGGGCCTGCCGGTCCTCGCCAATGCGCGGATCGCGACGGCGGCCTTGAGGGCCAAGCTCCAGATAGCCGCGAATGACCTTGTCGATCTGATCGCTGGTCATGCGCAGGCCGTCCACCTTGGTTCGGTCATAGCGCTTCAGGCCCAGATGAGAGGCAGCGACGGTTGTGACGGTGCCACTGGTGCCAACGATCTGAAACCCCTCGCGGGCCTGTTCGTCCTTATAGGGCGCAAAATCGGCCAAGTTTTCTTCAAAAAACCAACTCATCAGGGCAAAGCGGGCAGCATCGTCTTCGACATCGTGGAACTGATCGCGCAGTGTGGCGACGCCCAGTGGAACGCTGATCCAATCCACCACCTTGGCCGCCGGAAAGGGACTGTCGACCGTGTGGAACCCGTTGTGCAACCGCATGATCGCCGATGGCCGGTCTCGCCGCGGCACCGAGGACAGGTCGATCCAGACCAGCTCGGTCGAGCCGCCGCCGATATCGACCACCAGCAGCTGCTCGGTCTTGGTGCTGACCAGCGGCGCGCATGAAATCACGGCCAGGCGCGCCTCTTCCTCGGGTTGGATGATCTCCAAGGTCAGGCCGGTTTCGCGTTTCACCTGCCGGATGAAGTCGCGCGCGTTCCGGGCGCGACGGCAGGCTTCGGTCGCCACAAGCCGCATACGCTTGACCTTGTTCCGTTTCAGCTTTTGCTGGCAAATCCGAAGGGCTTGGATGGTGCGCGCCATCGAGGACCGCGACAGCCGTCCGGTCCTTTCAAGCCCGGCACCAAGCTGCACGGACTTCGAGAAGCTGTCGACCACATGAAAGCCGCTGCCCTTGGGCTGGGCGATCAGCATGCGACAACTGTTAGTCCCCAAATCCAGCGCGGCATACAGGGCATCTGGATCGGGTCTTGCCGGCGCGGGGCTTTCGACCATCTTCGGGAACGCGCCCGCACCTTTGGGACGCTTGGGCGCCATCGTCACGCCCTCCGATTTTCGAGTTACCCCGACCTTAGGTCGCGGGCGCGCGTCGTGCAAGACGCTCATTAAAGTCATGAGGATTTTGATGGACCCCGAGACTGGAGAAACCGGTGCAGGGCCTGTATCCCGAACTGCAAAACGTCGCTGTAAAAGCGCCGGGTGTCGAAATCCGACCGACCCGGCCCCACATTGCCGTTTAGAACCGGACCATCTGGTTAGGAGGAATCACGATCAATGCCTGACGTCACCATCGTATACTGGCGCGACATTCCCGCTCAGGTCATCGTCGGCAAGGGCCGGCGCGGGGCCAAGCGGCAATTGTCGGAACGGTTCGAACAGGCCATCGACCGCGCCGCCATGAAGGTGAACGCCAAGGACAGCGACGCCTACCTGGCCGAGTGGCGCAAGGCCGAGCCGTTCGAGGTTGAGGGCGACCCGGCCGAGATCGCCGAGGCCCAGGCGCTGCGCCTGGAAACGGAATACGATCAGGATCGCCTCAAGGCCCTGATCGGAAATGACGGTTGGGCATGAGCCCCAGAACTTTATGGGAGGCCGCGATGGCTTTGCTGAACTTCAAGAAACGTGATGCGGCCGAAAAGGTCCCGGTGAACCCTGCCGTCGAAGCCTTTCTGAAAGGGTATTCGATCGAGGTGATGCCGCGCACCGCCGAGAAGGTCGAAGATTTTCGCGATCTGCTGCCCGAAGGCACGCGCGTCTACATCGCCCATATCGAGGGCACACCCATCGAGGACATGGTCAAGACCGCCAAGCGGATTGCGGCCGAGGGCTATCCTGTCATGCCGCATTTCCCGGCCCGCATCATAAAGGACGCGGCGACGTTGGAGAACTGGATCGCCATGTATCAGGGCGAGGCGGGTGTCGAGCAGGCGTTGCTGCTGGCAGGCGGCGTGGACAAGCCGCATGGCGACTTCGACAGCTCGATGCAGTTGCTGGAAACGGGGCTGTTCGACAAGGCGGGCTTCAAGCGCCTGCACGTCGCAGGCCACCCCGAGGGCAACAAGGACATCGACCCGGACGGTTCGACCAAAAACGTGGACGAGGCGTTGCGCTGGAAGCAGAAATTCAGCGAAACCACCGACGCCGAAATGGCGCTGGCCACCCAGTTTGCCTTTGACGCCAAGCCGATCATCGCATGGGCCGACGGCCTGAAGGCGGCGGGGATCGACCTGCCGATCCATATCGGCATCGCCGGTCCGGCCAAGCTGCAGACCCTGATCAAATTCGCGATCGCCTGCGGTGTGGGCCCATCACTGAAGGTGCTGCAGAAGCGCGCCATGGACGTGTCCAAGCTGCTGCTGCCCTACGAGCCGACCGACGTGATTACCGAATTGGCCCAGCACAAGGCGGCCAACCCCGACTTCAACATCACCAACGTGCACTTCTTCCCGCTTGGCGGCATCAAAACCAATGCCAATTGGGCCATCGAAAACGGCGGCGCCTCGGCGAAGCCTGCAAACTCCTAAGGACCGGACATGACCCGTACAGTCGTAGAATCAAAGACCAAAACCGCGATCATCGGCTTCGATCAGCCGTTCTGCGTGATCGGCGAGCGGATCAATCCGACCGGCCGCAAGAAGCTGGCCGCCGAGCTGGAAGCGGGCGATTTCTCGACCGTCGAGCAGGACGCGCTGGCACAGGTCGCCGCCGGGGCGACCGTGCTCGATATCAACGCGGGTGTGGTCTACAACTCGAACCCCAACCCGAACGAGACCGAACCGCCGCTGATGCGACAGATCGTCGAGCTGGTGCAGGGTCTGGTCGACGTGCCGCTGTGCATCGACAGCTCGGTTCCGGGTGCGTTGGAGGCCGGGCTGGAGGCTGCCGAAGGCCGCCCGCTGCTGAACTCGGTCACTGGCGAGGAGGACCGCCTGGAACTGGTGCTGCCGCTGGTCAAGAAATACAACGTGCCGGTCGTAGCGATTTCGAACGACGATACGGGCATTTCCGAAGACCCCGACGTGCGCTTTGAGGTTGCCAAGAAGATCGTTCAGCGCGCCGCCGACTATGGCATTCCGGCCCACGACATCGTTGTGGACCCGCTGGTGATGCCGATTGGCGCGATGGCTACCGCCGGCCAGCAGGTCTTTGCCCTGGTACGCCGCCTTCGCGAGGAGCTGGGCGTGAACACCACCTGCGGTGCGTCGAACATCTCGTTCGGTCTGCCGAACCGTCACGGCATCAACAACGCCTTCCTGCCGATGGCGATGGGCGCGGGCATGACCTCGGCCATCATGAACCCGGTGGCGTTGCCGGTGACGCAGAAGAAGATCGCCGAGAAAAAGGCCGAGGTTGCGGCGGCGGGCATCATCCTGCCCGAGGGAATGGACGACGAAACCTTCGTTCAGATGTTCGGGCTGGGCTCGACCAAGCCGCGCGCCGGCAAGGAGATGGAGGCCATTCGGGCCGCCAACCTGCTGACCAACAACGACCCGCATGGCGGCGAGTGGATCAAGTTCAACAAACCTGCCGATGCTGCAGGCGCCGAAGGCGAGAGCGCACGTGGCCGCCGGGGCGGTGCTCGACGTCGCCGGGCCTGAGCAGGCTGCTTTGTCAACGGGCCGGGCAATCTGCCCGGCCTTTTTGTTTGCCGCGCTGATCGAAGCATCTTGAACTCTGCAAAGGACGGGTGATATTCAGCACCGAGCGGCGGGTATGATGTAATGGTAGCCTGTCAGCTTCCCAAGCTGAACGCGCGGGTTCGATTCCCGCTACCCGCTCCAAGCACTTTGATATTTGCCCGCTTGAAGCTCAAAAGCTGAGCTGGACTCGGACTATTTCGCGCAAAAATCCTGCCACAAAAAAGCCAAAATGAACGAATTCTCGCGTTAAACGGGAAATCCTTTTCGTTTGTGGGGAGGTTTGCCAGATACGGGCTCGATACGATTTGAACTGACGGGGGAACCCTCGTTCCTGTGCGAAATTCGCACATTAATGAGTACAAACTGGAGTTCAAATCATGTCAAAGGCAATTCGTAGTCTATTTATTCGTCTGCGCCGTGACGAGCGTGGCGCCACTCTTGTCGAATACGGTATCGCACTGTTCATCGCGATCGCTGTTGGCGGGACCCTGCTGACCGGTCTGGGCGGCACAACCAACACCAACTTCAATGACGCCAACACGGCTGCAACACGGCCGTAATCCTGCTGTTTTGGCCTGAAAAGCAACTGGTTTTCCGCCGCGAGGACGGCGGGAAGCCAGAACCAGACCAGTCTCGGCATACTGCGCCCCGCGTGAAGCAGTTTCGGCCGAGGACTGGCCCCACGTTTTCAGAATGACCGGCCCGGCTATTTGGAGGGACCTATGCGATTGAAATCCTTGATGATAACTATTCTTGGCGTGGGTCTGGCGGGTGGCGCCGTGATGATCGCGCAGGAGCAGCTGAGACGGAGCCAGGCCGCCGCTGATCCGACGATCGTTCGCGTGGTCGCAGCAGCAGAAGAGATCCCGTTCGGATCTCCGATTGAAGGTCACAAGCTGACCGCCATCGACTGGCCGGCGGATTCCGTGCCGGCAGGTGTATTTACAAGTTTCGAAGATGTTCTGCCCACAGCAGGTGTCGACCCGCGACGCGCCAAGCGCGCGTTGGCGCAGGGTGAAATCCTGTTGGCGTCAAAGGTTTCTGACTTCGGTGAGAAGGTCACCATCGTTCAGACCTTGGGCGAGAACAATCGTGCAATGGCCATCAATGTGGATGCGCAGACCGGTGTTGGCGGGTTCGTCACACCAGGTGACTTTGTTGATATCGTGCTGACGCAGGGCAAGAACGAGTCGCTGCGGGCGGTGACGATCCTGCAAAACATTCGTGTCATTGGGGTTGATCAGACGGCTGATGAAGATGTCGACCAGCCCGGGATTGCCCGAACGGTGACTGTCGAAGTCACGCCGGACCAGGGACAGCGGTTGGCATTGGCTCAGAAGGCCGGGCAACTCAGCCTGTCACTGCGGTCCCTGCAAATCCAGGAAGACAAGCCGTTGGAGGCTATCCGCCTCAGCGACATTCTGCTTGAAAAGTCGCCGGTTGCAGAGGGCGCGCCCAAGCCGATCGTGAAGGTGCGTCGGGGTACCACGGACGTCCAGGAAGTTCCTGTTGCCGGCAACCCCTCGAATGCAACCGTGTCCAACTGATCGCTCGCGAGGTCTGTTCATGCCCACGTTGCGCAACATAAAGGACGACGAACAGGGGACCATTCTGGTTTTCGTCGGAATTTGCATGACCGTGATCGTTGGCATGGCGGCGTTGACCTTTGATCTTGGGCGACTGGCTTCTACGCAGACCGACCTGCAGGCTTATACCGATCACGTGGCTCTGGCCGCCGCCGGAGAACTGGATGGCGGCAGTGACGCGATCACACGCGCCACGGCTGCAGCAGCCGGAATGATCGAAGACTCCCAGTTCTTTGCCGAGGGCAGCCAAGATCTGGGGACGGCCGCAGATTATTCGCTGCGGTTTCTGTCGGGACTGCCCGATCCTGCCGCCGATCCGGATGACAATGATCCAGTCGATGGGTTTGTTACGACCGATCCCGCTCTTGCCGTTCTGGTTGAGGTGACCGCGACCCCTAGAACCGTTTTCCTTCCGTTCGGTCGGGCGCTCGCTGACTTGTTGGGCGTGACTCGCCCGGATGAGGATGTCGAGGCCGTCGCGATTGCGGGTTACACCCAATATGCCTGTGATGTGACGCCGTTGATGTTCTGCATCCCTTCCGGCTGGACAGCGAATGCGAACAAAGGGTCAACCATCAAGTTGCGCACTGGAGGTAACGGTGCCGCTTGGGGGCCGGGGAATTTTGGTTTCCTCGACCCGACGGACATCGGCATAAACCCCAACGGTCCTTGCGCGGGGCAGACCGGATCCAAACTCTATATCTGCCTGATCGCGGCGCATGGAAACCTGACGCAATGCGTGTCTCAGCGCGGTGTTGATACCGAGCCCGGTCAGCGCAATGGCATTGGCAGCGCAATCTACAATTCTCGGTTCGATATTTTCCACTCGACGATGAGCAACCTCAAGAATGATGAAGACTATGCGCCCGGACCGCAGGTCATCGCGGGCTGGGAAAACTCTGGCGGAAGCTGTCTGAAGAACAATCCCGAGGTTTCGACCGACTCGATGCCGTTTCCGCCCGACGATTGCTTCGCCGCCGGCACCTGCGCGCATGGCGGCCGTTTTGGAAACGGTGTCTGGACCTCCGGCAAAGCGGCTTATTTGGACATGAACTATGGCGACGGTCCGGCCAATGATCTGACGCCGCACCCGCTGGGTAACCCGACGGGTAACACGCGATACGAAATGTATCTCGACGAGATCACCAGGGCTGGTACGGGTGATGTGCTGTTTGGGCGCAGCGAGTCCGGCCGCCCGCAATGCGCGAGCACAACGCTGGACGACCCTGACCGCCGCACATTTATCGCAGCCGCCATAAACTGCGGTGCCAATCCGGTCGCGGGACGCGCGGAGAACGTTCCGGTGCAGGAGTTTGTAAAGGTTTTCCTGATCCAGCCGCTCGAAGAATCCTCGGGAACTGATTTTGACATCTATGTCGAGGTGGTCGAGCAGGTCGGCGGTGGAGTCGGCGGCAGCAGCGATGATGGAATCTTTCGCGATGTCGTGAGGTTGTATCGATGACTCGGCTCGTTCGGCATATCCGACGGTTGCGGTCGTGCGAGGCCGGCGCCCCGATGGTCGAGTTCGGGATCGTACTGCCGCTGATCCTGCTGTTCTTTGCCGTGATCATCGAAGGTGGGCGTATCACCTGGATTCATCAGGCAACGTCGGCCGGGGTGCGTGATGCCTCGCGTATGATCGCGCGGATCGCACCGTTGGACTTGTGCGCAGCGGGCGGAGTCGGCAGCTATGACGCTCTGGCCACGGACATCGTCCAGAACCAGTTGGGCGGTTCGTCGATCATGCCGCATGGCACAACCGTCATCGACGTCACGCCGCGCTGTATCTCGCGGGCTGGCGTGTACCGGATCAATCCGACTTCGGTGGTCGAGGTCACGGCTCAGATCCGGATCGAGTACCTTTTTGGAAACGTTTTCAGCCTTTTTGGGGCGGCGCTGGGGCCTCTCGACACCGAGATTTCGGACCAGAGCCGGGTGTTTGGGGTATGACGGGTAACCTGCATATGCTGCGCGCTTTTTGGCGACGTGAAAACGGATCGGCCCTGGTCGAGCTTGGCATGGTCGTTCCGTTGTTCCTGGTGCTCGTGTTTGGAATTCTCGAGTACGGACGGCTCTACTGGTCCACGACGATGGCGCAGAAAGCGATGCAAAAAGCCTCTCGGCTTGCCACGGTCGGGCCGCCCCTGTGTGGCGCGATGCCAAACACGCACACGCTGGCCGGTGGCGCCCCCGCAACAACCAAGTTCGGAGCGCTGTGCCGCAGCGGCAGCATCTGCGCCAATCCGAACCTGCCGGCGCCGTGTCAGCTTGACGCATCAACTGCCTATGGCAGCCGGATCTGGGACGAGATCGAAATGCTGCTGCCGCCCGGAGCCACCGCGGCAAATGTGCAAATTACCTATTCGCACGATCCTCGTCTTGGTTTTCTTGGTGGACCCTATACACCGGTGGTTACAGCCGAACTGGTAAACCTGGACTACGATTTCGCGCTGCCAATTGGGCCGCTGGTCGCCCTTGCTGCTGGCAACCCTGCCATATCCGCCAGCAGCCCCAACACCATTTCAATCCCAACGATGAGCACATCCGTCCCGGCCGAGGATCTTGCCATCGGTGCCGTTGAGTAAGGAGAAGAGTCATGAGTGCCAAGCAGATTTCAGTGCTGTTGATTTCCCCGGACGAAGAGATTTTCGCGGCAATCGAAACCTCGTTGGAGGGGCTGAGCAATTGCCGCTTTACGGGCCGCAAGGACACTGTCGCGCGGGTCAACGGGACGGCCGTTGCCTTGTCAGCGCGTCATGACGTTGTTCTGTTCGATGTGGATGACAGTTCGCCAGAGCTGTTGCAGACCGCAAAGCAGATTTGTGATGCGCGCATGCCCAATGCGATCATTATCGCCCTGGCGTCTGAAGATCTGCCGCTTGAGAAGGCCCGACAGCTCAAAAAGCTTGGAGTTGATGACGTGCTGCCGCGCAATGCAATCCATGAGGAGATCATTCCGCAGGTGGATGCGATCCGTGCCCGACGGCAGGCGCAGCTTCCCGCCGTTTGGGGTGGACAAGCCACACTTGGCAAGTTGATCGCGGTTGGCAAATCTCGTGGTGGCGTTGGATCGTCCTTGGTTGCGGCCAATATGGCGAACGAGCTTCAATCCAAGGCCGGCTTCCTGAAAAAGACGGCGTCGAACTCGGTTGCGCTGGTGGATCTGGACTTTCAGTTCGGCTCGATTGCTGCCTTGATGGATGTCGCCGAAAGCGACGCGATGTGGCGCATGGCCATGGAAGGCAGCATTCCCGACAGTGCCTTTTTGGAACAGGCGATGGTCAAGTCGCCCTGCGGGGTCGATATCCTGGCGGCTCCGTCGCGCTATGGTCCGTTGACTGCAATCAAGGAAGAGCAAATTTCGGCCATTCTGGATTCCCTCAAACGTACCCATGACTACGTCGTGGTAGATTTGCCGCGGGCGCTGGTGGAATGGATTACGCCCGTCCTGACGCAAGCGGACCGCCTATATTTGGTGACGGACGTTGCCGTTCCGTCCGTTCGCTCGGCCCGCAAGCTGATGGATTTCTACCAAGCGGAAAATCCAGCACTGGAAATTCAACTGGTCGCCAACCTTGAAAAGAAACCCATCATTCCGGCGGCGCACCACAGAGCGGCGGCAAAACTCCTTGAAAAGGACTTTGCATTTTGGGTGCCGCGCGACGAGCGCACAGTACGCGAGTCGGTCGATCGGGGCGTGCCGTTGGAAGATGTTTCATCCCGCGCACCGATGACACGCGCAATCCGAAAGCTGGCACACGAGACATGCCTGTCATTGCCGCCTCGGGTCGGCCAGCACTGAGGCAGAGTGTTTCGGAATAGTTAAATATTTGCAGAAGGTTAAGTAGATGTTTCGAGAATTCGACCGACCAGGCCAGGAAAAACCGGACGCTTCGAAAGTTGTGCCGTTGGACACCAAGCAGTTTGCTCAGATCAGCAAGCCGGTTCATCGCTCCGGCGATGACCTCGTATTGATGCATGACATCCAGAACGACCGGATAGATCTGAAGGCGCGGCTGCATAATTCGTTGCTGGACAAGCTTAACCTCGCCGTTATCGAAAAAGTCGAGGAAGAAACACTGCGGGGTGAAATTGGGCGACATGTCACCGAACTGCTGCGCGCCGAAGGCCGTGCGATGCGCAGCGAGGAGGTCAAGCAGCTTGTCGAAGAGCTGATGCACGAGGTTCTTGGCCTGGGCCCGTTGGAACCGTTGTTGGCCGACCCCACGATCAACGACATCCTCGTGAACGGTCACACGCAGATCTTTGTCGAGCGCTCGGGCATCCTCGAAAAGACATCGGCACGTTTCCGTGACGAACGTCATCTGCTGCGGATCATCGACAAGATCGTCAGCCGGATCGGTCGCCGTATTGATGAACGGCAACCGTGGGTGGATGCGCGGTTGGAAGATGGCAGCCGCGTCAACGCGATCATTCGGCCCTGCGCACTGGACGGGCCGGCGCTTTCTATTCGAAAATTCTCGCGGGTTCCGCTGACGATGGAACGCCTGATCAAGAACGAGGCCTTGAACGAAAGCGCAGCCAAGCTGCTGCGGGGATTGGTTGAAGCCAAGATGAACGTGCTGATCTCGGGCGGAACCGGATCGGGCAAGACCACGATGCTGAATGCATTGTCGTCGTATATCAGCCCTCGGGAGCGGATCGTCACGATTGAAGACGCGGCCGAACTTCAGCTTCAGCAGGAACATGTCTTGCGCATGGAAACGCGGCCTGCTGGCCTCGACGGTACTGGCGCCGTTGCCCAACGAGACCTTGTGCGAAACGCGCTGCGGATGCGTCCGGATCGGATCATCATCGGCGAGGTGCGCGGCTCCGAAGCATTCGATATGTTGCAGGCGATGAATACCGGCCATGACGGGTCGATGACGACGGTACACGCCAACAGCCCACGCGATGCACTTTCCCGGGTCGAGCAGATGGTGCAAATGGGCGGGCTGGAGCTGCCGCATGCAGCAATCCGCGCGACTATCGCTTCGGCAATTCACTTTGTTCTGCAATTGAACCGCCTGTCTGATGGTACCCGCCGTGTCACCTCGATTGCCGAGATCACCGGCATGGAGGGCGATATCGTGACCATGCAGGACATCTTCGTCTTCAAACGTGAAGGCAAGGACGAGGCCGGCAACATCCTCGGGCGCTTCATGCCGACCGGTATCCGACCGAAATCCAGCGATGCGCTGGCGGCGGCGGGTGTCGACCTTTCATCGATCAAGTTCAACTGAGGGACCCGGCCATGTTGGAAGATCTCAGATCCTTCTTTTCGACGCACAGCATAGACTCGTTGATCGGACCAGAGATGGAAGTGGGCGGTTACGATGTCCGCTTTGTTCTGTCACTCTTGATATTTCTCGGCGCCCTGATTGCTTTCGAAGGGGTCCGTCAGCTTTTGAAGCGCGGAGAAAACCGGGAAGAGGCGATAAACCGGCGCATCCAGATGCTGAACCAGGGAAAGACTGGCGAGGACGTTCTGGAATTGCTCAAACCGCGGGAGAGCAAACCACTCATGAAGTCGTTTCCGCTGGTCGGCGACTTGCCGGGTGCCCTTGCGGCATCGGGCCTGCACATGGTGCCGGAAATGTTCCTGTTGGGATGTGGGGGTGCTTTTCTGGTTTCGGCGATCGGAGGCTCACTGGTGGCCAACCCACTGACGGTCATACCTGTAAGCGCTGTGTGCTTCCTGTTGGCCCCGTTGGTCTACCTTGGCGCCAACCTCAGACGGCGCAAGGCCGCGCTGATCAAGCAATTGCCGGATGCGTTGGACCTGATGTCGCGTGGGTTGAAGGTCGGACATCCGTTGAACACGACCTTGCAGAGCGTGGCAAACGAAATGCCCGATCCGATCGGAACTGAATTCGGTCTGGTCGTGGACCAAGTCGCTTATGGGGAAGAGTTGACGACCGCCATTCGCAACATGGCAGACCGGGTAGATGAAGAGGATATCCAGTACCTCTCGGTCGCGCTGACGATGCAGCATGGCACTGGTGGCGATCTGGCCGGCATTCTGCGAACATTGGCGCGCGTCATCCGTGCCCGCATGTCTCTGCGGCGCAAGATCAAGGCCATTTCTGCCGAGGGTCGGATGACCGCCTATATCCTGTCGTTCATTCCTGTCGGGATTGCCCTCGTGATGACGGTCATGACGCCGGACTATTACGGAAGCGTTGTGCAATACCCGATTTTCTGGCCCGTCATGAGCGTCATTTCAGCGGCCATCGTTCTGAACGCCATCGTTTTGTTCAAGCTTGTCAATTTCCGGATCTGAGGGAGGGTTGTCGAAATGGAAATCGTGAACTCGCTACTCGACACTGGTCTTTTTTCCCAACTCATGATCCTGGGCGTTGTTGCCGCCGGCGCGATCGTTGCATTCTTTGGGATATCATCGTCGCTCGGCGATCGGTCTACAGCAGCAGAACGGATGCTGCCCAAACGAACAAGGGGCCAGAGCCTTGCACGTCTTGTGCCGGAAAAGGTGGAGGGCGATACACCGACCGGGCTGAGCGCCGCACTTATCCCCAGCGATGCAAGTGTCAGGTTCGAAGTTGGCCAAGTGCTTGCGCGCTCAGGGTTTCGCGGCCGGAATGCAATCGCCAATTTCTATCTGATCCGTTTGGGCTTGGCGACGTTTCTGCCGCTTGTCTTTCTTGTCCTCATGTCTTGGCAGCCTGCGTCCAGTATCGGCGCCACGATCAACGATTATGTGTCTGGTCTGAATTCATTTCAGATCTTGCGGAACCTTGGCATCCTCTGCGGCATCGGGTTCTTCATCCCCCAGCTTTGGATGAGCGCTCGGATCAAGGAGCGTAAACGTCGGATGGAGAATGCGTTCCCGAACATGCTGGACTTGCTCCAGATTGGGATCGAGGCGGGAATGGGCTTTGACCAGGCGCTTCTCAAAGTTGCAGTGGAAATGCAGACTGTATCGCCCGAAATGTCCGAGGAAATTCTGATTGCCCTGAGCGAGATTCAGGCCGGGCGCGACCGTGAAGTTGCGTTGATGAGAATGGCGCGCCGGACGGGGATCGACGAAATGAGTTCGTTCGTGAGCGTCGTCCTCCAGTCGTCCCGGTTCGGCGTCCCGTTGTCGGCCGCCTTGACTACGTATTCCGAAGAAATGCGCGAACTGAGAGAGCTTCGCGCGCAGGAGAAAGCCAACAAGTTGCCGGTGCAGATGTCCGCGGTCATGGCGAGCCTGATGTTGCCCTCGATCGCGGGGCTGATCCTTGCACCGATCATCATTCGATACGTCGAAACTTTCGTGAAATGACGCTGTTTTTGTGGGTGCGGCGCTCCCGGGTCCACACCAGGTCAACTGTGCGTCCCCGACTTGGGTCGCGCTCTTTCAGGCGCTGTAAAGCAGCATCGACCAGCCGGCCAGGATCAGGCCCGAAAGGCCTATGGCAATCCCAAGAGGAAACTCGCGTCCGCTGAGCGTTGCTGCAAGCTTTCCTGTCGGTTGTCGGACGCACAGGCGCAGCAGGGTCAAGCTGGTCAGTCCAAACGCCATCGCGGCAGATAGTAGCAGCATGTATGTCGAAAGGGCTTGGGTCGGTATCGCCAAAAAGACCACTGGTAGCATTTTGGCGTCTCCGCCCCCCAGCCAACCGGCGGCGAAAAGGGCAAAACAGATCCCAAAGCAAAGCCCGGCGGCGATCAATCGCAATCCAACTTCATGCAAGCCGAGGGCAGGGAACCCGACCAGAAACAAGGCAACCCCTATCAGGCAGTACAGGTTCGGTATCCGGTATTCGGTTAGGTCCGTCCACGCCACCGCCACAAACAGCGGCACCATCAACCACAGAGGTACCCAGATATGCCAAGGCAGATCAATCATCATGCGCGCGCCTGATTGTGTCTGCCGTGCAAGGCTTCGCGTTCTTCGATCGAAACCAGCCGTCTGGCCAACATGTGGAAGTTCTCCATTCCTGTCTTGCCGTAGATATGCTTGAGATGCGTTCTTACAGTCGCGGGACCAATCTCGAGCTCGGTTCCAATGGACTGTTGCGACAGTCCCCGGGAAATCAGAACGCAGACCCGCCATTCGGCCCGTGTCAGGCCCGCTGGGTTTTCGAGGCTCATCAGCGGCGCGTCATTCACCGCCCTTTGGATGGTTGTTACGGATTGGCGGGACAGTGCTTCGGTAATCAGACCGGCGCGTCTGTTGCGGTAGATCTCGGAGATTTCGGGTGCGATTGTCTCTATCGCTTCGCGCCAGCCGGGTTCGAGGCCTTTGGCGAAATGCAGCTCCAGAAAATCGATTTCGCAGCCTTGGTTGTCGAGACAGACGAACAGGATATCGTGCAGCTTGCGGTGCGAGATCCAGTCCAAAACAACGGCAGAAAACTCGTTTACGGGTTTCCCGTGATCCTTGAGACTGAAGACGACGCCTTTCTTTGGCTTGCTCGCAAACGGACCAATCACGTCGTTCGTGAAGGAAAGGAAAAGCGGCCGACTTATTGTCTGGTCACGGGTATCTGCGCGCGCAGCTACTCGGCTGCCAACTTTATTGAGCCAGACACGGCTGAGGGTACCGCAATCGGCTCCAAACGCGTTGACAACTTCGGTCAACGCAGCGTCCAGAACCACTCCGCCCTGGCTCCATTGAATGAAACTGATCAATGCGCGTGTGTGTTGCGTGTTCGGTAGCCACGCACCTGCACGGCCCATCCCCCTGTCCATATAGCACCAACTGGTAAACGTCTTACTCACTAAAGCGAGCCGGTTCAGCGGCTTCTGTAGATTTGAATTACTCTGCCCAATACATTCATATTTTACGATTTTTACGCAAAAATCACCAAGAATCTTATTAAGTTTCCGGATGGTGAGAAAAACACTGGCAAAAACGCAGACAATTAGGCTCAAAAGGCTGAAAAGAGTTGACGATCAGAAACAATAACAGTCAGCGGGTGTGATTGGCCAAGGGCGACACGCTCTGGTATTTCAGGAGGGCTTACGGGCCTGAAAGACGTTGATGACTGCCGGGATGCCAAACCCATCTGCCGTTTGAAAACTCGAAAACTCCTGGGCCACGGCGCTCTGGATTTTTCGTTCGTCGGCCTCATCGCCTTTAAAATGCGCTATCACGCGCGCGGCCGGCCCGACCCGGGTGCAAAGCTCAGCGGTGGCCTCCACCGATCCAAGCCCCGGTAGTCGGAGGCTTACGGGGTTGGCGAAGATGTCATCCAAACCCGCCGTTGCCATCATGCCGGTCACATGGTCGATGTCATGAAAGGCAAGTGGTCCCGGTGCGTACCGACCATATTTTGGTGGGTGGCCCAGATGCGATGTGGCGGCCATGTGGGGAATCCTGAACCAGGGATTGTCAGCCAGAGGTCCCCATGCGGCAAAAGTCATTTGTCCGCCGGGGGCCAGAGCCTTGGCGATGTTGGCGAACGCCGCAACCGAATCCTGAAAGAACATGACACCGAACCGCGATATCGCAGCGTCGAACGCGCCCTCGGGGAACCGGGCGACCTGAGCGTCGACGCATTGGAAATCGACGTTTTCAACACCCGCGGAAAAGGCCCTTTCCTGCGCTCGGCTTAGGAACGGCTCAGAAATGTCGCCGCCAAGAACATGGCCCTGCGGTCCGACACGCTGGGCGGCCGCGATGGTGCTGGCGCCGGTCCCGCAGCCGATGTCCAGCACGCGCATTCCGGGTTCCAGTTCGGCCTGATCCAGAACGAGGTCCAGAACCGGGGCCAGCATGTGGTCCAGTTTGTCCTCAAAAGTCAGCCACTTGGTGCCGGATTCGGAGTTGCCCCAGTATTCAGCCTGATCTTCGTTTGCTGTTTGCATGGGGGTCCTCCGCAGTTTTTCGGACTATGCCTTTCTGCGGCGACGGCGGCCAGTTTTTTCCGCATCGCCTCCGGTGTTGAAGGACGGAGCGGGCAGGGTGACGATCTTAACCAGTTCCGGGAACGGGTCGGTCTTGTGCGGAATCGCGTTCGCGGCGACGAAATGCTCCTGGAATTTCGGCTCGATCGCGGTTTCGACCTTGGTGATCTCGCGCACCACGCGTTCGATCTCGGCCCGGGCGGCGATGTTGCACAGCGCGATGCGTGCGCCGGTGCCGGCGGCGTTGCCCGCGCTTTGGACCTTGTCCAGCGGCGCGTCGGGGATCATGCCCAGAACCATCGCGTGTTTGGTCGAGATATGGGCGCCGAACGCCCCGGCCAGCACTACGCGATCCACACGGTCCACGCCCATCTCGTCCATCAGCAGCCGCGCCCCGGCATAGAGCGCGGATTTCGCCAGCTGGATCGCCCGGATGTCGCCCTGTGTCACGGTGATGCGCGGGCCGCCCTCGGCGCTGGCGTCATGGATCAGATAGGAATGGGTTCGGCCCTCGGGGATGCAGCGGCTGGTGCCGGTCTGCTCGGCCGAGCCGATCAGGCCGCTCTCGTCCAGCAGGCCGGCCATGCGCAGTTCGGCCACCGCCTCGATGATGCCCGACCCGCAGATGCCGGTGATGCCGGTAGTGGCGATATCGGTCTCGAATCCGTCTTCGTCGGACCACTTGTCCGAGCCGATCACGCGGAACCGGGGTTCCTTGGTCACCGGGTCGATCTGAATGCGCTCGATCGCGCCGGGCGCGGCACGCTGGCCCGAGCTGATCTGCGCACCTTCGAAGGCCGGTCCGGTGGGCGAGGAACAGGCCAGCACGCGGGTCGTGTTGCCCAGCAGGATCTCGGCATTGGTTCCGACGTCCACGATCAAAACCAGATCCTGCGACTTGCCCGGCTCTTCGCTCAGCGCCACGGCGGCGCAGTCGGCTCCCACATGGCCCGCGATGCAGGGCAGGATGTAGACCTGCGCACGGGGGTTCATCGTGGTCAGATCCATCTCGCGTGCGTGCAGCGTGACGCTTTCCGACGTGGCCAGCGCAAACGGCGCCTGGCCCAGTTCAACCGGGTCCAGACCCAGCAGAAGATGGTGCATGACCGGGTTGCAGACGAACACAGTTTCCACGATCAGGGCCGGGTCGATCCCTGCCTCGTCGGCGATCGAGGTGACCAGATCGTTGATCGCCTCACGCACGGCCCGGGTCATCTCCTGATCACCGCCGGGGTTCATCATCGCGTACGACACACGGCTCATGAGGTCTTCGCCGAACCGGATCTGCGGGTTCATCAGTCCCGACGAGGCCTTGACCTCACCGGTGTCCAGATCGGTCAGATGCGCGGCGATGGTGGTCGAGCCCAAATCGATGGCCAGCCCGTACAGCCCGTTTTCGTGCAGTCCGGGCCAGATTTCGACGATGCGCGCCACTTTGTCCTTGTGGCCCTTGTGCAGGGCGACCGTGACCTCCCATTTACCCTTGCGCAGGGTCGGCTGCAGTTTGGACAGAAGCGACAGGTCGGCGGTGACGGCGTCGATCTGCCACTGCTCGCGCAGGGCGCGCTCCAGCCGTTCCAGATCGCCGGTGGGCGAGTGCATGTCGGGTTCTTCGACCACCACGAAATAGAGGCGCGTGGCCGGGTCCATGGTGATGGCGCGCGCGGCGGCGGCCTTGCGCACCACCTGGCGGTGCACCTGGCTTTCAGGCGGGACGTCGATCACCACGTCGCCCTGAACGGTGGCCTGACAGCCCAGCCGCCGGCCCGGTTTCAGACCGCGCTTGTCGTCATAGCGCTGCTCGACCGCGTTCCATTCGCTCAACGCGTCTTCGCGGACCGTGACGCCGTGTTTGGGAAACTCGCCATAGCTGGGCGTGATCTGGCATTTCGAGCAGATCCCGCGCCCACCGCAGACCGAATCCAGATCGACCCCCAGTTGCCGGGCCGCCGTCAGGATCGGAGTGCCGACGGGGAAATGTCCGCGTTTGCCCGAAGGGGTAAAGACGACAAGGGGATCGGTGGTCATGACGGATGCCTTTTTGGTGTTCGCGCGTATGGCGGCAAGATATGGGTTTCGCGGCAAAGGGAAAGGCCAATCCGCGGCAGGTTTTGCGCGGCTTGCGTCGTTTTCCGCGCCATCACGGCGGTTTGTGGGCGAACAAGTTGGGGCAGGGGCTTTTCCTTTGGTCGAAACCATGCAATAGGGTCACCGCCAAACGGGGTTTTGCATGGGGTTAGCAGATGCAGATTCGTGAGGCACTCACCTTTGATGACGTTCTTTTGGTTCCGGCGGCCTCGTCGGTGCTGCCGGCAACGGCGGACACGTCCACGCGCGTGACGCGCGCGATCACCATGAACATACCGCTGCTCAGCTCGGCCATGGACACGGTGACCGAGGCGCGGATGGCCATCGCAATGGCGCAGGCCGGGGGCATCGGGGTCATCCACAAGAACCTGACCGTCGAGGAGCAATCGCGTGAGGTGCGCCGGGTCAAACGCTTCGAATCCGGCATCGTCTACAACCCCGTCACCCTGCGCGCCAATCAAACGCTGGCCGATGCCAAGGCCTTGGTCGAGCGCTACAACTTCACCGGCTTCCCGGTGGTGGATGACGACGGCCGCGTCGTGGGTATCGTGACCAACCGCGACATGCGTTTTGCCACGTCGGACGACCAGCCGATCCGCGCGATGATGACCACTGATAATCTGGCGATGCTGCAGGAGCCGGCCGACCTGGAAGAGGCAAAGAGCCTGATGAAGGCTCGCCGGATTGAAAAGCTGCTGGTCGTCGACGGATCGGGCAAACTGACCGGTCTGCTGACCTTGAAGGATACGGAACAAGCGGTGCTGAACCCCACGGCCTGCAAAGACCATCTGGGTCGGCTGCGGGTTGCGGCGGCCACGTCGGTTGGCGATGCCGGCTTTGAACGATCCGAGCAATTGGTCGACTCTGGCGTCGACATCATCGTGGTCGACACGGCGCACGGCCATTCCCAAGGGGTGCTGGACGCGGTGAAGCGGATCAAGGCCCTGTCGAACGAAGTGCAGATCATCGCGGGCAACGTCGCAACGGGCGACGCAACCAAGGCCCTGATCGACGCCGGCGCCGATGCGGTCAAGGTCGGGATCGGGCCGGGCTCGATCTGCACCACGCGCATGGTGGCCGGTGTCGGCGTGCCCCAGTTGACGGCAATCATGGATTGCTCGGCTGCGGCTGGCGACGTGCCGGTCATCGCCGATGGTGGTATCAAGTTCTCGGGCGATTTCGCCAAGGCCATCGCGGCGGGCGCGTCCTGCGCTATGGTTGGCTCGATGATCGCCGGCACCGACGAAAGCCCGGGCGAGGTGATCCTGTATCAGGGCCGCTCTTTCAAATCCTATCGCGGCATGGGCAGCCTGGGCGCGATGGCGCGCGGCTCGGCCGATCGTTATTTCCAGAAAGACGCCGCGAATGACAAGTTGGTGCCCGAGGGGATCGAGGGACAGGTGCCCTACAAGGGCTCGGCCAGCGCCGTCGTTCATCAACTGGTCGGCGGTCTGCGTGCGGCCATGGGCTATACCGGCTGCGCGACTGTTGATGAAATGCGCCGCAATTGTCAGTTCGTGAAGATCACCGGAGCGGGTCTGAAGGAAAGCCACGTGCATGACGTGCAGATCACACGCGAAAGCCCCAACTACCGCGTGATGTGATGGTTTCCGTCGGACTCAGGACCTCGACATGACCCCAGGCGCGCGCGTTCAGGCCGCTATCGAAATCCTAGACGATTTTCTGGGCGGAACCCCCGCCGAGAAAGCGTTGACGGGATGGGCGCGGCGCAGCCGTTTTGCGGGATCGAAAGACAGGGCGGCGATCCGCGACCATGTCTTTGACGCGCTTCGGCATCTTCGGTCTTACGCTGCGATCGGCGGTGCAAGGACCGGGCGAGGCCTGATGTTGGGCGCTCTGCGGTCCCGGGGCCAGGACCCGGTCGATCTGTTCAACGGAGTTGGTCACGCCCCAGACCCCGTCACGGCGGACGAGGTCGGACGTCCATTCGATACGGAAGCCGAACAGTTTGACATACCCGAGTGGCTTTTGCCGGTGTTCGAGCGGTCGCTTGGTGAAAGTGCCAGAGAGGCCGCCGCCGCGCTGCAATCACGCGCTCCGGTTCACCTGCGGGTCAATCTGGCCCGCACGAGCATGCAAGAGGCGGTGGATGCACTGACGCGGGAAGGGATTTCCACTGCGCCGCACCCGGCCTGCGAGACGGCGCTTGAAGTCGTCGATGGTGCCCGGAAGGTTTCGCAATCCCAAAGCTATCGTGACGGCTTGGTCGAGTTGCAGGATGCGGCGAGCCAGGCTGTCGTTGCTGCATTGAACCTAAGACCCGGCATGAGGGTTCTGGACTATTGTGCCGGGGGTGGCGGCAAGGCGTTGGCCATGGCCGCCTCTGGCGGTGTCGAAGTCTTCGCCCATGACGCCAACCCCGGGCGCATGCGTGACCTTCCTGACCGAGCACGACGGGCGGGAGCGCGCATTTCCATCCTGTCTACGGATGACTTGGAAGAACACGGCCCGTTTGACCTGGTGCTGACTGATGCCCCCTGTTCCGGGAGCGGCTCGTGGCGGCGCGCACCTGCGGGCAAATGGGCATTGACGCCCGAGCAATTGGCCCAGTTGCCTCAGACACAATTGTCCATTCTGGACGCGGCCGCACCCCTCATCTGTGATGACGGTGTATTGGCCTACGCCACCTGTTCGATGCTGGATGTCGAAAACAGAGGCGTCATAGACACGTTCCTGTCGGCGCATCCGGAATGGCAATGCACGTTCAGCCGATTGTGGCAGGTTGTACACGGCACCGACGGCTTCTATTCCGCCCACTTGACGCGACGCTGATACGTTGAAAACAACTTAAAGGAGAATGTCCGCTGGATTTCTTAAGCGGATATTAACTCTTTGTACCACGATATGCCGTGGATTGATTTTGAATCGAGTTGTTGATGACCGAAGTCGCTCAATTTACGCCAAGCTTGACCGGGCGACATTTTCCGAGCTGGTCGCGGGCCATTTCTCTGGTCGGTGTCGCGCTTTTGTTGGTCATTCTCGCCCAACTCTTTCCGTTCTCACCTCAGTTGGTTTCGGGCCTGCTGGCGGTCGGAGGGTCTTTTCTGGCCGTTGGCGCGTTTGTTCTGTTGCGCGGATGGTTCTCGTATCGCGTTGACAAACAGGCGCAGACCATTCTCGCGTCGTTTCTGGAAAAAGAGCCCGCTCCGGGTTTCATCACGGATGCCAACGGGCGGGTGCTGATCGTGAATTCCGCAGCGCGGGACAGGTTCAACGCCTCAACAGGCGCAAGGCTGGACATGTGTTTGCGGTCCGTTTTCGCCAATCCTGCGGCAATACTGGTTCGGATGCAGTCATTGGCGCAAGCCGAAGGGCGCGCGGCAGAAGACATCGTGACAAAGGGTACGACAATTCCAGTTCTGGCGATCGACCTTGGCGATGATCTGTACCTGTGGCGGATCAAGGCCTCGGGTCGGCAACCTTGGGCGTATACTTCGCTTCCGATCGTGACGCTCGGGCGAAATGACGTGGTCTTGAACATGAATGCTGCGGCCGAGGCGATGCTCCGAGGCAGCGAGGTTGGCGCGGCCGAGGCTCTGACGCCGGAGGTCATATCCGGTGAAACGGTTCTGCGCCTGCCTGCTCAAGAAAGTTCGCGGCGGGTATTCGTGTGCGAGGTTCAAAAAACCAGCGCGGGCCGGGACATAGCGCTGGTCGTGCTTGACGACGTGCCTGTAGATCAGTGGACCACGACTTTCGCTGACGTCCCGGTGCCCATGATGCACATCGCTCCGGGCGGTGAGATTCTGGATGCCAATCGACTGGCGCGCAAGCTGATCGGTGATGTTGAATTTGGTCAGACCAATATCGACACGGTTCTGAGCGGATTGGGGCATCCCTTGCGGGACTGGCTGCTTCAGGTCGCCGCGTGCGATGGGCCACCACGTTCCGAATTCCTGCGGCTGGGTGGAAAGGACCGAGAGGTCTTCGTTCAACTGACCCTGACCCGCATCGTCAAGAACGGTGAGGTGCGCCTTGTTGCCGTGCTGAACGACGCGACCGAACTCAAGACGCTGGAGGCTCAGTTCGTCCAGGGGCAAAAGATGCAGGCGGTCGGGCAGCTGGCGGGCGGTGTGGCGCATGATTTCAACAATCTGCTGACCGCCATTTCCGGACATTGCGACCTGCTTCTGTTGCGCCATGATCAAAGTGATCCGAACTACGGCGATCTCGTCCAGATAAACCAGAATGCCAACCGGGCCGCTGCGTTGGTCAGCCAGTTGCTGGCCTTTTCCCGAAAACAGACTCTGCGACCCGAAGTGCTGGATCTGCGCGATACCATTTCCGACCTGATCCACTTGTTGAACCGCCTGGTGGGCGAGAAGGTCAAGCTGATCCTCAGTCATGATCCGGTTCTCAAGCCCGTTCGCGCAGACAAGAGGCAGTTGGAACAGGTCGTCATGAACCTTGTGGTGAACGCGCGCGATGCCATGCCCGACGGCGGAGAAATCCGTATCGAAACCGAGGTGTTTTCTTTGACCGAGCCGCTGATGCGGGACAGAGCGACGGTTCCGGTGGGTGAATATGTTTCGGTCAAGGTCATCGACAGTGGCGTCGGTATTCCGTCAGACAAGCTGCAGAAGATTTTCGAACCCTTCTACACGACCAAACGGACAGGCGAGGGGACCGGTCTGGGTTTGTCGACGGTCTATGGCATCGTCAAGCAAACCGGCGGCTTCATCTTCGTGGACAGCACCGAAGGGCGTGGGACCGAATTCAACGTCATGCTGCCGGTCTGCTTGGCACGGGACACCGAGGTTGCGATCGAACCGCCGGCACAACCGGAACCGAACGCGCATCAAGGCGAAGGTGTCGTTTTGCTGGTCGAGGATGAGGCGCCGGTACGCGCCTTTGCCACCCGTGCCTTGCGCCTCAAGGGCTATACCGTCTTTGAGGCGGGCTCTGCCGAGGACGCGTTGCGCATTCTTGCGGATCAGAACCTGCACGTCGACGTCTTCGTCACGGACGTGGTCATGCCCGGAATGGATGGTCCAACCTGGGTTGCCAAGGCGCTTGAAAGCCGGCCAGATGTGCGGGTGGTCTTCATGTCGGGCTATACCGAAGGCGCGTTTGGGGACGCTGGGCCGGAAATCAGAAACTCGACCTTCCTGCCCAAGCCTTTTTCACTGACACAATTGACCGAGGCGGTGTTCCAACACCTCAACTAACGCGCCTGCTGATGCAGACGAAACTCGGCGGCATGAGCCTTGCGGAATGTATCCATGGTCTGGTCCGAAAGTATCAGTTCCCGCTTGGGCGATACATTTTCGCGGGTCAGATCGATCCGGGCGTTCAGTCGATCTTGAAGGAAGTTCAGAATCTCGTCCTGGTGTTCGTAGCGAAAGATATGCGAAGCACCGGCGCCGTTGCTGCGGGTCCGGAAGAATTCAGTTTGGCTGCCGACATCGGCAAACGCGGGACGGGGCGACTGCATATAAGCTTGGACAAACTTGTCGAAAGACATGCCGTCGGTCGAATGCGGGTGGCCCGTCAATTCGGTGCGCGTCCTGTACCGATACCAGCTGCCCAGCCAATCGACGGGTTCGCGCACGACGGCCATGATTTCCATTTCCGTGTCGTACATCTTGCGGAAAATGTTCTGGAAGAAACGGTCGTAGCGACGCACCGGCGCATGTTTCAGATCCGGTGGACCCGACACCACGATATCCGCCCGGTCCCGCAACGCGACCTGATAGGCGGTGCTTCCGGTTTTAGGCAGGGACAGAAGCGCAAGGCGTTCCTTGAAGAAGATCAGCATTTCATGTCTTTCCTGCGCCGAAGGCTGTCGTGCCACATGATTGTCCGCCCCGGCGGCCGAGGTCAATTGCTTCCGCACAAAATCGCCAGCCTGTGCAAGCAAAGTTTCATTGCAAAGACAGAGCCTTGGGCATGATTGAGAAGTTTCGAGGTCTGAGTAAACGACTCTTTAACCTCTTCGTCGAATGGTAAGGAATGAAAGTTTTTGTTGAAATGTTCTCTTTTTGATCTCATAAGGAACAAGAGGCGAACAAAGCAGCGATTGCCGCCCGGTGATGGGTGTGACAAAAGGGAAGGCGACAGGACAATGGCGGATCTTCTGACAATGAACGACAAGAAAAACCCCGACAAGCAAAAGGCGCTGGACAGCGCGTTGGCGCAGATCGAGCGGCAGTTCGGCAAGGGCTCGATCATGAAACTGGGCGATGGTGCCCGGCAGGAGATCGAAGCCAGTTCGACCGGGTCACTTGGGCTGGATATCGCGCTTGGCATCGGCGGACTTCCGATGGGTCGGATTGTCGAAATCTACGGCCCGGAAAGCTCGGGCAAGACGACCCTGACCCTGCATTGTATCGCCGAGCAGCAGAAACGCGGCGGCGTCTGTGCATTCGTCGATGCGGAACATGCGCTGGACCCGCAATACGCGCGCAAGCTGGGGGTGGATCTGGACGAACTGCTGATCTCGCAGCCCGACACGGGTGAGCAGGCGCTGGAAATCACCGATACGCTGGTGCGTTCCGGGGCGGTGAACATGGTCGTGGTGGACTCTGTGGCGGCGCTGACGCCGAAATCCGAGCTGGAAGGCGACATGGGCGACAGCAACGTGGGTGTGCAGGCCCGGCTGATGAGCCAGGCGATGCGCAAACTGACCGGCTCGATCGCCCGCAGCAACTGCATGGTGATTTTCATCAACCAGATCCGCATGAAGATCGGCGTGATGTTCGGCAGCCCGGAAACCACGACCGGGGGCAACGCCCTGAAATTCTACAGCTCGGTCCGCCTGGACATCCGCCGCATCGGCGCGATCAAAGACCGCGATGAGGTGGTCGGCAACCAGACCCGCGTGAAGGTGGTCAAGAACAAGGTGGCCCCGCCGTTCAAGCAGGTGGAATTCGACATCATGTATGGCGAGGGCATCAGCAAGATGGGCGAACTGCTGGATCTAGGCGTCAAAGCTGGAGTGGTCGAAAAGTCCGGCTCGTGGTTCAGCTATGGGGACGAGCGGATCGGGCAGGGGCGTGAAAACGCCAAGCAATACCTGCGGGACAACAGTCGGGTTGCGCTGGAAATCGAGGATAAGATCCGTGCCGCGCACGGGCTTGATTTCGACATGCCGCCTGCGGCGGACGAGGATGATATCCTCGAAGCCTGATCGGAAGATCCGAGAGAACACTGGCTAGGTGAGCCTTCGGGTTCACCTTGTTTCGTTTGCGGTGCAGCAATCCTGTGGACTATCGGCGGGCAGGGGGCTAAACCGTCGCGATAGATCATGAATGCGCGCTGAGAGAGCCCAATGCCCACGCTGAACGATATCCGCTCAACCTTTCTGAACTACTTTGCCAAACAAGGGCACGAAGTGGTCGCATCGAGCCCGCTTGTGCCGCGCAACGACCCGACGCTGATGTTCGTTAACTCGGGCATGGTGCAGTTCAAGAACCTGTTCACCGGCCTTGAGACCCGCGACTACACACGTGCCACCACGGCGCAGAAATGCGTGCGCGCCGGCGGCAAGCATAACGACCTGGACAATGTTGGTTACACGGCCCGCCACCACACGTTCTTCGAGATGCTGGGCAACTTCTCGTTCGGCGATTATTTCAAATCGGAAGCGATTCCGTTCGCTTGGGAGTTGATCACCAAGGAGTTCGGGATCGACAAGAACCGTCTGCTGACGACCGTCTATCATACCGATGACGAGGCGTTTGAGATATGGAAGAAAGTCGGCGTTCCCGAGGACCGGATCATCCGCATCGCCACCAGCGACAATTTCTGGCAAATGGGCCCGACCGGTCCCTGCGGCCCCTGTACCGAGATCTTCTATGATCACGGCGACCACATCTGGGGCGGACCTCCGGGATCGGCCGAGGAAGACGGTGACCGGTTCATCGAGATTTGGAATATCGTTTTCATGCAGAACGAGCAGTTCGAAGACGGCTCGATGCGTGAACTGGACATGCAGTCGATCGATACCGGCATGGGTCTGGAACGGATCGGTGCGTTGCTGCAGGGCAGCCATGACAACTATGACACCGACCTTTTCAAGACACTGATCGAGGCCTCGGCCGAAGTCACGCATGTGGACCCCTATGGCAATCAGAATGTGCACCATCGGGTGATTGCCGACCACTTGCGGTCGACCTCGTTCCTGATTGCAGACGGGGTCATGCCCTCGAATGATGGTCGCGGTTATGTCCTGCGCCGGATCATGCGCCGGGCCATGCGCCACGCGCATCTTCTGGGCGCCAAGGATCCGGTCATGCACAAACTTGTTCCGACACTGGTTCAATTGATGGGCGCGCAGTATTCCGAGCTGGGTCGTGCTCAGGCTCTGATCGAAGAGACGTTGTTGTTGGAGGAAACCCGGTTCAAGCAGACGTTGGACCGGGGGCTCAAGCTGCTGGATGACGAAGTGGCGGGCCTGCCGGACGGGGCGCCACTGCCCGGGGATGCCGCCTTCAAGCTGTATGACACCTATGGCTTCCCGCTTGACCTGACCCAGGATGCCCTGCGCGAAAAAGGTCGGACGGTTGATACCGCCGGGTTCGACACCGCCATGGCCGAGCAGAAGGCGAAGGCGCGCGCCGCCTGGGCTGGTTCGGGCGAGGCAGCAGATCAGGCGGTCTGGTTCGACATACTGGACGCAAGCGGTGCGACCGATTTCCTGGGCTACGAAACCGAAATGGCCGAGGGTCAGGTAGTGGCTCTGGTGGTCGACGGTGACCTTGTGGACCGTATCGAGCAGGGCGGATCCGGCTGGGTGGTCGTAAATCAGACACCCTTCTACGGCGAGGCGGGTGGCCAAGTTGGCGATTCCGGCAGCATCCGCCGTCTTGAAGATCGCACCCAGAGCGCGACGGTCGAAGACACCCGGAAGTTCGCGGATGGCAAGGTCTATGCACACAAGATCGTCGTGGACAGCGGTGCGATCGCCAAAGGTGATGCCGTCGAGCTCGAAGTCGATCACGCCCGGCGTTCGGCCATCCGAGCGAACCACTCGGCGACGCACCTCCTGCACGAAGCGCTGCGAGAAACGCTTGGCGATCATGTTGCACAGCGCGGATCGTTGAATGCTGCCGACCGTCTGCGGTTTGATTTCAGCCACGCCAAAGCGCTGACACCGGCCGAGCTGCAGACCGTGGAACGCGAGGTGAATGAGTTCATTCGTCAGAACTCGACGGTCGAAACCCGTATCATGACCCCGGACGATGCCCGCGCCTTGGGTGCACAGGCGTTGTTCGGTGAGAAATACGGCGACGAAGTCCGGGTCGTCTCGATGGGCAAGGCCCAGACCGGCAAGGGTCACGACGGCCAAACCTGGTCGATCGAACTGTGTGGCGGTACGCATGTGTGCCAGACAGGAGATATCGGGACCTTTGTCATTCTGGGTGACAGTGCAAGCAGCGCGGGCGTGCGGCGGATCGAGGCTCTGACCGGGGACTCTGCATTGCGGTACTTGACCGAGCAGGATCGGCGGCTTGGCCAGATTGCTGCCGAGTTGAAGGCGCAGCCGGATGATGTCGTCGATCGCATCAAAGCTCTGCTGGACGAGCGCAAGTCGTTGCAGAACGAAGTGGCGCAACTGCGCCGCGATCTGGCGATGGCCGGTGGAGCCGGTCAAGGCGGCGGCGCGGAAGCCAAAGAGATCAACGGCGTCAAGTTCCTGGCACAGGCTCTGAATGGTGTGTCGGGCAAGGATCTGCCGGCCCTCATTGATGAGCACAAAGCGCGGCTGGGATCGGGCGCCGTTCTTCTGATCGCCGACACGGGCGGCAAGGCTGCAGTTGCTGCCGGTGTCACAAGCGACCTGACGCAGTCGATATCGGCCGTCGATCTGGTCAAGGCCGCCGTGCAGGAACTGGGCGGCAAGGGCGGCGGCGGGCGTCCCGACATGGCGCAGGGCGGTGGTCGCGATGCCGCCAACGCCGCGGCGGCCATCAAGGCCGCGGAAGAGGTTTTGGGAGGATAAGATGCCAGCACTCTGGATTGCACATGTCACGGTTACTGATGCCGAAGCTTATGGCAAATACGCCGAGCTTGCCGGCCCGGCCATTTCCAAACATGGGGGCACGTTCATTGCCCGTGCAGGACGCTATGTCCAACTGGAAGGCAAAGAGCGGCCCCGCAATGTCGTGGCGAAGTTCCCGTCGGTTGAAGCCGCCGTCGCCTGTTACAACTCGGCTGAATACCAAGAAGCCCTGAGCCACGCCCGGGGCGCAAGCGAGCGCGAATTGCTGGTCGTCGAAACGACCGAGTGAGAATCAACCGGATCCGGTCTTGGATTGGCTCCGGAACCCGCTTTGGGTGACGCAACGTCAGCCAAAGTTGCGACGCCGATCCTGTAATTGGGCCGATAGTGTTCCGGTGATCACGTCCCGCAACAAAATTTCCCTCATACTTTCAATGGGTTGAGCTTTTTTGTGGCGGCGAAACTATGACGTTCTACCTCTAATTGTGTCAGGCTTCGCCATTTTCTTGCGCGGAAAAGGTCATATTGAGTTACGAATTTCCGCCGTTTTTTGCCGACAACCTGACCGAGGATTGCCAGAGCCAGTCTGTTAACGGATAGTTTCCAAAAGCAGAATGTGGTCCTCAGAAGCGGCAGTCAGTCGAACGTATGGGATCGAGGGACAGGCATGAAACGGGTTTTGGACAGGCTCAACACAGTGGCAAGTCGCGCGGCCAGCAAGGCCACATTGGCTCTGGGTGTGTTGGGAGTGATCGGCGGTGCCGTTCTTGCGACAGGACAAGCCAGCGCTTCAGAGACAGCTTTCATTTCGGGGTTTTCGGCTTCGCCACCGCCGTCGGGCGCACGGACCTTGTGCCGCCAGTATGCTTGGGCTTGTGCGAACAAGAAGTCGGTTTCGCTGCCCAGCCATCAGGAATTGCGACTGGTCAAGCAAATCAATGCCCAGGTCAATGCGACAACGCGTGAGGTCACGGACCAAGTGCAGTACAAGACGCGGGAGCGTTGGGCCCTGCCAACATCGCGCGGCGGTGATTGCGAGGATTTTGCGCTGCTGAAAAAGCGTGACCTGATCAAGGCTGGAATTGATCCCAACAAGCTTTTGCTGGCGACCGTTTTGGACACCCGCCGCGGCCCTCACGCGGTTCTGGTTTACCGCTCCAATCAAGGTGATCTCGTGCTGGACAACCTGACCAATCGGATCAAACCCTGGTCGGCCACACGCTATTTGTTCCTGCGGATGCAGGATCCGAAACAGCCCCAGCGTTGGGTTGGGATTTACGGGCGAAGCTAAGAAGCCACAGCGATTTGAGTTTCTTGAAGGCTCCAGCAAAAAAAAGGGCGATGAATTCATCGCCCTTTTTCATTTGTATGCCAGATTGCCACTGAAACGTGGCATCACGACCAAAGGCGGTTAGTCCTCGTCATTGTTGGCGTTGTTGCCCTGACCAGGGCTTGCGCCTTCCGGTCCATTTCCACCGCCATTATTACCGTTGACGCCGCCGCCGTTACCGTTGCCGCCGCCGTTACCGTTGCCGCCGCCGTTACCGTTGCCGCCGCCGTTACCGTTGCCACCGCCGTTACCGTTGCCGCCGCTTGAGCTGCCACCGTCGCCGCCGCCCGAGCCGCCATCACCCGAGCCGCCGCCGTCACCGCCGTCGCCACCGCCCGAGCCGCCATCACCCGAGCCGCCGCCGTCACCGCCGTCGCCACCGCCCGAGCCGCCATCGCCGGACCCACCGCTGGAGCTACCGCCGCTTGAGCTGCCGCCATCACCGGACCCACCGCTGGAGCTACCGCCGCTTGAGCTGCCGCCATCACCGGACCCACCGCTGGAGCTACCGCCGCTTGAGCTGCCGCCATCACCGGACCCACCGCTAGAGCTACCGCCGCTTGAGCTGCCGCCATCACCGGACCCACCGCTGGAGCTACCGCCGCTTGAGCTGCCGCCATCACCGGACCCACCGCTGGAGCTGCCACCGCTTGAGCTGCCACCACCATCGCCGGACCCGCCACTGGAGCTACCGCCACTGGAACTGCCACCGTCACCGGAACCGCCACTGGAGCTACCGCCGCTTGAGCTGCCACCGCCATCACCGGACCCACCGCTGGAGCTGCCACCGCTGGAGCTGCCACCGCTGGAGCTGCCACCGCTGGAGCTTCCACCGCTGGAGCTGCCGCCGCTAGAGCTGCCGCCACTGGAACTGCCACCGCTAGAGCTACCGCCGCTTGAGCTGCCACCACTGGAGCTGCCGCCACCAGTTGGGGTAACTCCGCTTCCGCCAGAGGAACTGCCGCCGCTCGAGCTACCGCCGCTCGAGCTGCCGCCCGAAGAACTGCCACCCGGGTCCGAAGGGCCGTCGCCGGATCTTTGATCAACCGTCCCGATCGACGCGGTAGGGAAATCCGTCAGTACGGCTGCAAAAGCCGGGCAGGTCTGCAAAGTGCGGGCAAGAATGTCTTCAAAATCGGCACGACGCTGGATGTAACGCAGCATCCGTGCATCCACGACCGTACAGGCACACAGGGTTTCTGTGGAAACCGACTGCCGGGCTGTCTGGATCGTACATTTGTCCGCGGCGACAACAGGTCCGCCGGACATCAGCGGCAATGAAGCTGAAGCAAATACTATTGTCAGTAGACGGGATTTGATGCGCATATCGCGCCTCCTTAAACTCGTTAAACTCATCACCGAACAACCTGGCGATGACACACTTTGAACACAATTACACCCCTATCACGTCGCATTTTCAAGGGCAACACCGCGATAGCAATACGGAATTAACTCATCTTATGGATGAAATTGCAGGCAAAACAAAAGGGAAGCCATGATCCATTCATGGCTTCCCTGAGAAAACACTGTTTCAGATGGACGCAAAAATGTCACATTCGCGCCATTGTTTCCGACCCGTCCAAAATCGAACGGACCGGGGGTCAGGCTGACTTGGCCATACGCTTGCGTTCGTGCGGGTCAAGGAACCGCTTTCGCAGTCGGATCGCGTTCGGAGTTACTTCGACCAGCTCATCGTCGTCGATGTAAGCAATGGCCTCCTCCAGCGAGAACTGGACATGCGGTGTCAGGCGAACGGCATCGTCCGAACCGCTGGCCCGCACGTTGGTCAGTTTCTTGCCTTTCAGCGGGTTCACCTCAAGGTCATTGTCCCGCGAATGTTCGCCGATGATCATGCCCTGATACACATCGGTCTGGGGGCCGACGAACATCCGCCCACGCTCTTCCAGGTTCCACAGCGCGTATGCGACGGCCTGTCCGTTCTCCATCGAGATCAGAACGCCGGCGCGCCGTCCGGGGATCGGGCCCTTGTGCGGCGCCCAACCGTGGAAAACGCGATTCAGAACGCCGGTGCCGCGGGTGTCTGTCAGGAATTCACCATGATAGCCGATCAGACCGCGCGACGGGACATGCGCAATGATGCGGGTTTTGCCAACTCCTGCGGGGCGCATCTCAACCAGCTCGCCCTTGCGCGCGCCCGTCACCTTTTCGATGACTGCGCCCGAGAATTCGTCATCCACGTCGATGGTGACTTCCTCGATGGGCTCCAGGCGTTGGCCGTCTTCCTCGCGGAACAGAACCTGCGGACGCGAGATGCTGAGCTCGAACCCTTCGCGACGCATGTTCTCGATCAGAACGCCCATCTGCAATTCACCTCGGCCCGCAACCTCGAAGGCTTCGCCGCCGGGGGTGTCCGTGATCTGGATGGCCACGTTCGATTCGGCCTCTTTCATCAGGCGGTCACGAATGACGCGCGACTGGACCTTCTTGCCGTCACGCCCCGCCAGCGGCGAGTCGTTGATGCCGAAGGTGACGGTGATGGTCGGCGGGTCGATCGGCTGGGCGGGCAGGGCCTCGTCCACCTGGGGCGCCACCAGCGAATCCGCAACGGTGGCCTTGCTCATGCCTGCGATGGTTACGATGTCGCCCGCTTCGGCGACGTCGATCGGTTGCTGGCTGAGGCCGCGGAAGGCCAGGATCTTGGTAGCCCGGAAATTCTCGATCAGCTTGCCGTCACGGCTGAGCGCTTTGAGGCTGTCACCCGCTTTGAGCGTACCGCTTTCCACACGGCCGGTCAGGATGCGACCGATGAACGGGTCGCTGCCCAGAGTGGTCGCCAACATGCGGAAGGGTTCATCCTTGCGCTCAGCTTGTTTGGGGGCGGGAACGTGGTCGACTACGAGGTCGAACAGAGCGGACAGGTCCTTGCGCGGGCCGTCCAGTTCCATATCGGCCCAGCCCGACCGCCCCGAGGCGTACATGGCAGGGAAATCCAGCTGGTCGTCGTCGGCGCCGAGGTTGGCGAACAGGTCAAAGCATTCGTCCAGCGCGCGGTCGGGCTCGGCATCGGGCTTGTCGACCTTGTTCAGCACCACGATTGGACGCAGACCCAGTGCCAGCGCCTTCGAGGTCACGAATTTCGTCTGGGGCATCGGGCCTTCGGCGGCATCGACCAGAAGCACAACACCGTCGACCATGCTGAGGATACGCTCGACCTCGCCGCCGAAATCGGCGTGGCCGGGCGTGTCAACGATGTTGATGCGAGTGCCTTTCCACTCGACACTGGTGGCCTTGGCCAGAATGGTGATGCCGCGTTCACGTTCCAGGTCGTTGCTGTCCATGGCGCGCTCGGCCACGGCCTGGTTTTCCCGGAATGCACCGGATTGTTTCAGAAGCTCGTCAACCAGGGTCGTTTTACCGTGGTCCACGTGAGCGATGATTGCGATGTTGCGCAGGTCCATGAGGTCAGCCTTTGAACGGGAAGTTGCCGCGCGCATAACGCGGCGCGGCACAAGTTACCAGCCCTAACGCGCGATCAGTGGCCCGCAGTCTGCGAAAAGAGGTGGATGACCAGAATACCGCCCAGAATCATCGCAAGGCCCAGAACCGCCGGCCAGTCCAGCCGTTGACCGAAAACCACAAAGCCGATCAGCGCAATCAGAGCGATGCCAAGCCCGGACCAGATCGCGTAAACGATGCCGACGGGCATTACCTTCAGCGTCAGCGCCATCAGGTAAAAGGCAAAGCCATAGCCCACCACCACCAGAACCGAGGGCCAGAACCGGGTGAATTGCTGGCTGGCCTGCAGTGCGGTCGTTCCGATTGTCTCGGCAATAACGGCGAGAAGGAGGATCAGGTAGGCGTGGGGCATGGTTCTTGAACCCTTGATGCATCTGCTGGGACGTTGAGCACAGAATTCAGAAACGGCGCAAGGAAATTCAGGCAGCCGCCCCTTTCGTTGGTTCACCTAGGGTCAGGTAAACCCGACTATGGCAAGGCCGGAAAGTGTGTAAACTACTGCACGTTTTCGATTACTTTTTTAACGAGTGTGTTTCATGACGACATTTGCAAAAACGGTCGTGTTTGCTTCGGCAATTATCGTGGCGATTGGGTGGCTTGCTGACGGGGGGTCCGTCGATACTGACGCAGCCAAATTGGTTGATAGGTCAAGCGCAACAACAGTTTGAACGCCACGAATGAAACGAAAAAGGAGCCCGCGGGCTCCTTTTTTTGCGCCTATTGCTTTTCGATCGCCTTCACCTTGGACCGGTGATCCGACAGCCTCTTGATCAGGAATTGCCGCGCCTTGCGCTCGGCCAACCGGACGCGGATTTCGGTAAGGAAAGCCTCCTCAAGCGATTGGGAGGCTGCGCCCAGCACGTCACCGACTTCGACGTAGAACCGATCCTGGCCGGTTTCGTCCATGACCTTCATCGTATCCTCGGCCAGTTTCGCCGCGAGAATGGTGATGGTGTCGGACATCAGCGTGTGTTCTCGGTCAGGCGGCGTTTGACGTAGTCGGTCACGTTGGTCATCAGCGTATCCATGTGCTCACCCTGGAAGAAGTGGTCGGCTCCTTCAACCTCGGTGTGGGTGATGGTGATACCCTTCTGCTCGTGCAGCTTTCCGACCAGTGCGGTGGTGTCCGCCGGCGGTGCCACCCGGTCAGCCGTTCCGTTGATGATCAGCCCGGACGAGGGGCAGGGGGCAAGGAACGAAAAATCATACATGTTCGCGGGCGGCGACACGCTGATGAAGCCGGTGATCTCGGGGCGACGCATCAGCAACTGCATGCCGATCCAGGCTCCGAACGAAAAGCCTGCAACCCAGCAATGTTTCGAGTTGTTGTTCATCGACTGCAGATAGTCCAACGCCGATGCCGCGTCGCTGAGTTCTCCGACTCCCTGGTCATACTCGCCCTGGCTGCGGCCGACGCCCCGGAAATTGAAGCGCAGGACCGTAAAACCCATGTTGTAGAACGCGTAGTGCAGGTTGTAGACGACCTTGTTGTTCATGGTCCCGCCGAACTGGGGGTGCGGGTGCAGCACGATGGCGATCGGTGCGTCTTTTTCCTTTTGGGGGTGGTAACGGCCTTCCAGTCGGCCTTCAGGTCCGGGAAAAATCACCTCGGGCATGTGTGCGGTTGTCCTGTCTTTTTCTCGCGGGCGCCGGGATATACTTGACGGTTATCGTCAGGCACCTTAGAACGGTTCTAATTGAGTATCGCAGCGTGAGCACGCTGTCAGTCGGAGATACGCACTGACCGCGGCGACGTCAATGTTTTCACGCGGTTCAAGCCACGAGGATCGAAGAATGAAGCTGTCAACCAAGGGCCGTTACGCGATGGTGGCGTTGGCGGACATCGCGCTTCAACCCGCCGACACGCTGGTGACCCTGGGAGAGATTTCCGAGCGTCAGGACATTTCGCTGCCCTATCTGGAGCAGCTGTTCGTCAAGCTGCGCCGTGCCGATCTGGTTGCATCCGTGCGCGGGCCGGGCGGCGGCTATCGTTTGGCGCGGCCGGCGTCGGAGATCCGCGTGGTCGAGATTCTGTCAGCCGTGGATGAAACAGTTGATGCCATGCACAAGGGGGCCGGGGCGTCGGGGGGATCCTCGGGCAGCCGGGCGCAGTCGCTGACCAACCGCCTGTGGGAAAGTCTCAGCGCGCATGTCTACGTATTCCTGCACCAGACACGCTTGTCCGATGTGATCCAGAACGACCTTGCGCCGTGTCCGGCGGTGCCGGGGCTGTTCTCGGTCGTGGATGATTGACCGGTGAGTGGATTGGGAATCTCGAGGGGCGTGGCCGTGGATGAAAAGGTGAGTCCATGAGACGTGTTTACCTGGATCACAACGCCACGACCCGGCTGCGCCCCGAGGCGCGCGACGCGATGATCGCGGCGATGGAGGTCTGCGGCAACCCCTCCTCGGTCCATGCTGAGGGGCGAGCGGCCAAGGCTGTCATCGAAAAGGCGCGTGCGCAGGTGGCCGCGGCCTTTGGGGCGGATGGGGCCGATATCGTGTTCACATCCGGGTCGACCGAAGGCGCGGCGCTGGCCTTGGAAGGGCGCAACCTGCATGGCGCGGCGATCGAACATGATGCCGTAAGGGCCTGGACTGTCGAGGATTTGCCGGTTTCGCACCAAGGCGTTGTCGCCGTAGCCGACCCGGACCGGTCCACGTTGCAACTCGCCAATTCTGAAACCGGGATCATTCAGGCCTTGCCCAAGGGTCTAGCCGTCACCGATGCCACGCAGGCGTTCGGGAAACTGCCGATCGCCTTCAACTGGCTGGATGTGCAGATGGCGTTGGTCTCGGCGCACAAGCTGGGCGGGCCAAAGGGTGTGGGTGCCGTGGTGATGAAACGCGGCACGGATCTGGAGGCCCGGATCAAGGGCGGTGGCCAGGAAATGGGGCGCCGGTCGGGGACGGAAAATGTCATTGGAATCGCTGGGTTCGGCGCTGCGGCTGAAGCGGCGGCGCGGGATCTGGCAAACGGAGTTTGGGAAAAGGTTGCAGAGCTTAGAAATATTCTAGAAAAGGCCCTTGAGGCTGGTTCTAAATCTACTATTTTTGTCGGGAAAGATCAGGATCGGTTGCCCAACACCCTGTGCTTTGCGACGCCCGGCTGGAAGGGCGAAACGCAGGTGATGCAGATGGATCTGTCGGGCTTTGCGATCAGCGCCGGTTCGGCCTGCTCCAGCGGCAAGGTGAGGGCAAGCGCGGTACTGACCGCGATGGGATATGACGAGGCCACGGCGGCCAGCGCGGTACGCGTTTCGCTGGGCCCCGAGACGAGTGAAGAAGACGTGCTGCGTTTCGCCGAGACGTGGCTGGAAAAAGAGAAAAAGCATCGCGCGCGGGCCGCGTGATCTGACGGAGGGTGGAACATGGCCGCTTTGGACCAGACCCAGGTAAAAGAAGGTGTCGATCAGGAAACCGTTGACGCGGTGCGCGAGGTCGGAACCTACAAATACGGGTGGGATACCGATATCGAGATGGAGTACGCGCCCAAGGGCGTGAACCCCGATATCGTCAAGCTGATATCGGAAAAGAACGAAGAGCCCGAGTGGATGACCGAATGGCGCCTGAAGGCCTTCGAGCGCTGGACCCAGATGGAAGAGCCAAAATGGGCCATGGTCCACTATCCTGAAATCGATTTTCAGGACCAGTATTACTATGCCCGACCCAAGTCGATGGAGACCAAGCCCAAGTCGCTGGACGAGGTCGATCCGAAACTGCTGGCCACTTACGAGAAGCTCGGTATCCCGCTGAAAGAACAGATGATTCTGGCCGGCGTGGAAGGTGCCGAGGATGCCCCGGCCGAGGGCCGCAAGGTCGCGGTGGATGCGGTGTTCGACTCGGTTTCGGTTGGCACGACCTTCCAAGCCGAGCTGAAGAAGGCCGGCGTCATCTTCTGCTCGATCTCCGAGGCGATCAAGGAACACCCTGAACTGGTCAAGAAATACCTGGGCTCGGTGGTGCCGGTGTCGGACAATTTCTACGCCACGCTGAACTCGGCCGTATTCTCGGACGGCTCGTTCGTCTATGTGCCGCCCGGCGTACGCTGCCCAATGGAGCTGAGCACCTATTTCCGCATCAACGCTGAAAACACCGGCCAGTTCGAACGCACTCTGATCATCGCCGACAAGGGCTCGTACGTGTCCTATCTGGAAGGCTGCACCGCGCCCCAGCGTGATACCGCGCAGCTGCACGCCGCAGTGGTCGAGATCATCGTCGAAGAAGACGCCGAGGTGAAATACTCGACCGTCCAGAACTGGTTCCCGGGTGACGAGAACGGCAAGGGCGGCATCTACAACTTCGTGACCAAGCGTGCCGATTGTCGGGGCGACCGGTCCAAGGTGATGTGGACGCAGGTCGAGACCGGCAGTGCCGTGACCTGGAAATACCCGTCCTGCATCCTGCGGGGCGATGACAGCCAAGGCGAGTTCTACTCGATCGCCATCACCAACAACATGCAGCAGGCCGATACCGGCACCAAGATGATCCATTTGGGCAAGAACACCAAGTCGCGCATCGTGTCCAAGGGCATCAGCGCGGGCAAGGCCCAGAACACCTATCGCGGGCTGGTGTCGATGCACCCCAAGGCCAAGAACAGCCGCAACTATACCCAATGCGACAGCCTGCTGATCGGCGACAAATGCGGGGCGCATACCGTTCCGTATATCGAGGTCAAGAACAACAGCAGCCGGGTCGAGCACGAGGCTACCACCTCGAAGGTCGATGACGATCAGCTGTTCTATTGCCGCCAGCGCGGCATGGACGAGGAAGAGGCCGTGGCGCTGGTGGTCAACGGGTTCTGCAAGGACGTGCTGCAGGCGCTGCCGATGGAGTTCGCCATGGAAGCCCAGCAGCTGGTCGCGATCTCGCTGGAAGGCTCGGTCGGCTGATGGCCCGCTCGCCGCGCTTCCGCAGGGATGATGTCCTGACCGCTGCGTCTTATGCGCTGCCGGTGCTGGGCGGCCTGCTGGGCGTGGCCTATGTCAACGTCAACGACACCGATTTCATCAACCCGGTCTGGGCAATCGGCGGCGGGGCGGTCCTGGGATGGATCGCGGCGCGGCTGCTGCGCAGGGTGCTGGGATAGGAACAGACCGGGGCCGGCGCGTCCCGAAGATACGCAAAAGGACAAAACATGCTGGAAATCAAGAACCTGCACGTCAAACTTGAGGAAGAAGAAAAGCAGATCCTCAAGGGCGTAGACCTGACGGTCGAGGCCGGCAAGGTACACGCGATCATGGGGCCGAACGGCTCGGGCAAGTCGACGCTCAGCTATGTGCTTTCGGGCCGTGACGGGTATGAGGTCACCGAGGGTTCGGCGACGCTGGATGGCGCGGACCTGCTGGAGATGGAGCCGGAAGAGCGTGCCGCCGCCGGCGTATTTCTGGCGTTCCAGTACCCGGTCGAGATCCCGGGCGTGGGCAACATGACGTTTCTGCGCACGGCCGTGAACGCCCAGCGCAAGGCGCGCGGCGAGGAAGAACTCTCGGCCGCGGATTTCCTCAAACTGGTGCGCGAAAAGGCCAAGTCGCTGAAGATCGACGCCGACATGCTGAAACGCCCGGTGAACGTGGGTTTCTCGGGCGGTGAGAAGAAGCGCAACGAAATCCTGCAGATGGCGATGCTCGAGCCCAAGATGTGCATCCTGGACGAGACCGACTCGGGCCTTGACGTGGATGCGATGAAGCTGGTTGCCGAGGGCGTGAACGCGCTGCGCGACGAAGGCCGTGGATTCCTGGTGATCACCCACTATCAGCGCCTGCTGGACCACATCAAACCCGACGTGGTGCACATCATGGCCGATGGCCGGATCGTCAAGACCGGCGGGCCCGAGCTGGCGCTGGAAGTCGAAAACAACGGTTACGCCGACATTCTTGCCGAGGTGAACTGATGGCCTTGCCCGACGTGAAACAATCCGCGACCGAGGCGCGGCTGGCCACGCTGCGCATGCCCGAAGCTGGCTGCACCCGCGATGCGCGCGAGGCGGCTCTGGCCCGGCTGCGCGCCATGGGTCTGCCCGGGCGGCGCGACGAGTATTGGAAATACACGCGTCCTGATACGCTGATTTCGCCCGAGGCCCCGGCGGCCGAGGTGTTCCACACCGACGAGCCGATGGTCTTTGACGGGTTCGACCGCCTTAAAATCGTCTTCGTCGATGGCGTGTTCAGCCCCGAGGACAGCGATGACCTGACGCTGGAAGGCGTGAGCATCGACCGGCTTGAGGATATCTGCTGCAAGGACATCCACTGGGCCAAGCAACTGTACGGCGTGCTCGAGGAGCGGGGCCAGACCCCGGTTCAACGCCCGCTGGCGGCGCTGAACACCGCCTTTGTGCAGGACGGCGTGGCGATCCATGTGACCGGCAACCCGTCCAAGCCGATCAGTCTGATCTATCGCCACGACTCCGAGACCTCGGACGCGATCCTGCACCACGTGATCCGCGTGGAAAGCGGCGCCGAGGTGACGATTCTCGAGAATGGCCCGGCGGCCTCGCGGTTCAACAAGTGCATCGAGATCGACATCGCCGATGGCGGCACGCTGCACCATGTCCGGGCGCAGGGCAGGGACCATCAGCGCCGTGCCGCGACGCATATGTTCACCCGGTTGGGCAAGGACTCCGTCTACAAGTCTTTCACCCTGACCGTGAATGGTGTGCTGACGCGCAATGAACAGGTGGTCGAGCTGACCGGCGACGATGCGGTGGCGCATGTGGCCGGCGCCTGCGTGGGCGATGGCGACTTCCACCATGACGACACGGTGTTCATCACCCATGACGCGGTGAACTGCGAAAGCCGTCAGGTGTTCAAGAAGGTTCTGCGCAACGGCGCGACCGGCGTGTTCCAAGGCAAGATCCTGGTCAAGGAAGGCGCTCAGAAGACCGATGGCTACCAGATCAGCCAGTCTTTGCTGCTGGATGACGACAGTCAGTTCCTGGCCAAGCCCGAGCTTGAGATCTATGCCGACGACGTGGCCTGTTCGCATGGGTCGACCTCGGGTGCGATCGACGAGACCGCGCTGTTCTACCTGCGCTCGCGCGGGGTTCCGGCAAAGGAGGCGACCAACATGCTGACGCTGGCCTTTTTGGCCGAAGCCGTGGAAGAGATCGAAGACGAAGCGCTGGCCGAGGACATCGTCTCGCGGCTGGAAGGCTGGTTGGCGCGGCACAGCTGATGCCGGTGACCACCGATATCGTCGCCTCGTATCGCGGGCCCGGTCGGGTGGTGCGTCGACTGCTGGACATGGGCCCGCGCGAAGACCGCGCGCTGGCCTTTGTCATGGCGTTCTGTGTGATTGGCTTTATCGCACAGTTGCCGGGCCTTGCGCGCCGTGCCCATCTTGAGGGGTTGGACCTGAACATGCTGATGGGTGGGGCCTTGCTGGGGTCGGTCTTCATTCTGCCGTTACTGCTTTACGTCCTTGCCTGGGGGACTTATCTGATTTCTCGCATGTTCGGCGGTGCAACCACGTCCTATCAGGCGCGGCTTGCGCTGTTCTGGGCTCTGCTCGCCTCATCGCCGCTGGTGTTGTTGAACGGGCTGGTGGCGGGTTTCATCGGTCCGGGCCCTGTCCAGACGCTGACCGGGGCCCTGTGGGTTGCGGTATTCGTCTGGTTCTGGTTTTCCGGGTTTTCTCAAACACGAAGGGCGCCGGCATGAACGCCGCATTTCTGGGACATCTGGCCGTTCTGACACTGGCAAATCCGGCCGAGGCGGCAAGGCGTCTGTTGACCAGTGTACCCGGTCGGGATGTGCTTTGGACAGCGCTGGCATTGGTCGTTGTCCTGAACGCTTTGTCTCAATCACTGTCGACCCTTGTGTTTCCGGCGCTTGATCCATCGCTGGATATGGCGTTTGAACCGGTTGTGCAGTCGTTGGCGACTTCGGCCGGGGCCGTTCTCTTGGGCATCTTCGCGTTCCATTTTGTCGGCAGGATGCTTGGCGGCACCGGTAGCCTGGAAGGCATGATGCTGCTAATGGTCTGGCTGCAATTTCTGCAGATTCTGGGCCAATTGATCATCTTCGTCATGGTGATGGTTGCGCCGACGATGTTCCTGATCCTCGTATTGGGGATGAGCCTGTACAGCCTCTACATCAGCCTGCATTTCATCAATCAGGCGCACCACTTCCACTCGCTGGGCAAATCCTTCGTGGTCATCCTCATCTCGGGATTGCTGGCGATACCCTTCGTCCTGTTGATGACCCCAAGCGGGCCTGTTTAGGGAATTCGTTCATGTATGACGTCCAGAAAATCCGCGCCGATTTCCCGATCCTCTCGCGTGAGGTGAACGGGAAACCGTTGACGTATCTCGACAATGGGGCCTCGGCGCAGAAACCTCAGGTGGTGATAGATGCAGTCACCAATGCCTATGCGCACGAGTATTCGAACGTGCATCGCGGATTGCACTACCTGTCGAACCTGGCGACCGAAAAGTACGAATCCGTGCGCGGGACCGTCGCCCGGTTTTTGAATGTCGCGAATGAGGATGAGATCGTCCTGAATTCCGGGACGACCGAGGGGATCAACCTTGTCGCCTATGGGTGGGCCATGCCGCGGATGCAGGCCGGTGACGAAATTGTTCTGAGCGTCATGGAGCATCATGCCAACATCGTACCTTGGCATTTCCTGCGCGAACGCCAGGGCGTCGTTCTGAAATGGGTGGACGTGGATGCAAGTGGTGCGCTGGATCCGCAGGCCGTGATCGACGCCATCGGGCCCAAGACCAAACTGGTGGCGGTGACCCAGTGTTCCAACGTTCTGGGTACCGTGGTTGACGTGAAGGCGATCACCGAAGGCGCTCACGCCAAAGGGGTGCCTGTGCTGGTCGACGGAAGCCAGGGCGCGGTTCACATGCCGGTGGATCTGCAGGATATCGGGTGTGATTTCTATGCTATCACCGGGCACAAGCTGTACGGCCCCTCGGGATCTGGCGCGATCTTCATCAAATCGGAACGTATGGCCGAGATGCGCCCCTTCATCGGAGGAGGCGATATGATCAAGGAGGTGTCGAAAGACACGGTGATCTACAACGATCCGCCGATGAAATTCGAAGCCGGCACTCCAGGTATCGTCCAGACGATCGGCATGGGCGTTGCGCTGGACTACATGATGAGTTTGGGGATGGACAACATCGCGGCCCATGAGGCGGGCTTGCGCGACTATGCAATGCAGCGCCTGACCGGGCTGAACTGGCTGCAGGTTCAGGGGACGACGCCCGACAAGGCCGCTATCTTCAGCTTTACGCTGGATGGTGCGGGCCACGCGCACGATGTATCCACCATTCTCGACAAGAAGGGCGTCGCCGTTCGGGCGGGGCACCATTGCGCCGGTCCGTTGATGGATCATCTCGGGGTTACGGCCACCTGCCGCGCCAGTTTTGGTCTGTACAACACAACCGATGAGGTCGACACACTGATCGATGCGCTGGAACTGGCGCACGAATTGTTTGCCTGATTGTTCGTCGCTAAACCGAGTTCCGACATGCAAAATCCAGTTGCACCCGGATCGGAACAAGGTTAGCTAACGGCCAACGCACCTGTAGCTCAGCTGGATAGAGCGCTGCCCTCCGAAGGCAGAGGCCAGAGGTTCGAATCCTCTCAGGTGCGCCACTTTCTTCCAGAGTTTCAAGGCGTAGCGCTTCTGCGCCTGTGTCCGTCATTGCCAGATGGGCGCTGCGCAGCAAAAAGCCCCGGGCAGTGATGCGCCGGGGCTTTTTGCGGGGTTGATGAGTGGTAGTGTATTAGCCGCGCCAGGAGCGAACGTCGCCGCAATCCATGTGCACGAAATTTGATCCATAGTATTGGCCGACACCGCCGGCACGGCACGAAATGGCTGCCTTGGCCATCTGTGAGACCGAGCGGGAGGCAAGCCGCAGGTCCGCAGCCTGACCTTTGACGTGGAGAGAGTTCTTGGCGACACCGCGCGACCGACGGCGCAGCATGGCGTTGGTCTGCGGAGAGCGGTAGCCCGACAACAGCATGTAGGGCTCGTTCACATCCAGCAGGTTGTGGGCCGCGGCCATGATGTCGATCGTGCGCAGATCCATGTCCTTTGACTGATCGGTGCGCCAGTCACGCATGAAGTGGTTGATTTCCTTGACCGCGTCTTTGACGTATTTACCATCGACCCAGTAGATCATGTCCAAGCGCTCGCCGGTACGACCCGAATACATACGGATCCTGCGGATGTCTCCACCCCCGCGAAGGAAGCCTGCTGCGTTTGAGTAGGTTGGTGCTGCAACAACTGCCGTTGCCGCGAATGCGCCCAATAGGGCACGCCGGGTCATCCCCGAGGTACTGCTCTTGGTCATAGCGTGTTTCGTCCCGTACAGTTCCTGCCTGCACACGATGTTACGTGCGCCTTCTTAATTCTTTCCCATCCCAGATGCGGATTTTATGCCACAGAGGGATTCTTGCGCCAAGTGATCTTTTGGTCTTGTGCTTTCTTACGGGGAATTTTCGGCGAAAATCTGCGCAAGTGACAAAAAATATGGCGAACAGACCTGAATCCCTTTCGTTTTTTTCCAGACGATGCAATCGCGCATCAGGGGGCGAGCGGTGTGATGTGCTGTTGGAAATGTGAGTGGACAATCCCCCGAGGCGTGAAACATAATTGTCGGGCGCAAAAACTAGTGTTCCAAGTTATTGAAAACCAAGGCTATCCCATGAATTCTGTCCGTCGGACCTGTACGATTTTTCTGTTTGCCGCAAGC
>NZ_JBXWSK010000017.1:0-50800 GCF_059613385.1 Ruegeria sp. BHSA162 | reverse complement strand
ACTTGCCGCCACCCGACAGCGCTTCGCCTTCCGCGCGCAGATGGCTGAAGTTGGTCCCGGTACCCGAGCCGTATTTGAACAGGCGCGCCTCGCGCACCCATAGATCCATGATGCCGCCTTCGTTCACCAGGTCGTCATCGACCGACTGGATGAAGCACGCATGCGGCTGCGGATGTTCATAAGCCGATTTCGACTTGGTCAGCTTGCCGGTCTTGTAGTCCACATAGTGGTGACCTTGGGCCGGGCCGTCGATCCCATAGGCCCAGTGCAGACCGGTGTTGAACCATTGCGGGCTGTTCGGCGCGGCACGCTGTGTCGCCAGCATATAGCGCATCTCGTCGAAATAGGCGCGCGCGTCCTCCTCGGTCGAGAAGTAACCGCCCTTCCAGCCCCAATAGGCCCAGGCACCCGCGAGGCGGTCAAACACCTGCTTCGAAGACGTTTCGCCACCAAATTCGGCATCGTCGGCCGGAACCGAGCGCCACAGAAACTCGGGCACGTCCTTCTCACGGACTTTTTTCAGTTTGCTGGGAACGCCGGCCTTGCGGAAATACTTCTGAGCGATCACGTCGCTGGCGACCTGGCTCCACCGAGAGGGGACCTCGATGTTATCAAGGCGGAACACGATCGTTCCATCCGGATTGCGGATCTCGGACGTGACGGACACGAAGTCCAACTCTGCGTATGCGTCCTGCCCTGCCTTGGTAAATGTTCTTTCAATCTTCATGTCCGCCGCCCTAGATCAATCAGCCCAAATTCGGTTGTCCGGCACCAATTCCGTTTTCTGGCGGGGTGCCGCCCGCCTTGACCGCCGATCAGGGGCGCAGAGGACCGGGCGCTGCCTTTGGCAGCGCAAACCCGTTTGCACGGTTGCACGTCAGTTTGGAGTGCTTTCCGACCCTCGCCCTATGCCAACTCCGGCTATTCCTACCAGATTTAGTGGCAACTCACTCGGCCTATACAATCTGGCGTATCTACCCATAGTTGGTCAACGGCATTTTTTGGCTCCGAACCAAAACTTTTCTGTTGACCGCAAAACCGCAGGATGGGCCAAGGCACAACGCGCCGATTCCTCCACAACGCTGTCCACAAAACCGTGCAGATCGGTCAAATCGGATTTTCTTTTTTCCCGGCCCGGTTACGAGAAAATGGTCACCTGCCCACCCGTGCCCCATACTGTGAGGAGAATCACCAATCTTCGTGGCAGCGCAACGCGATGCATCACGACACACAAATGACGGAGTGCGCCCTGAAAACCTCGATTATCCGTTTGTTTCCGGTCCTTACCTTGCTGGCCGCTTGTGCGACGCCCGAGCCGGAACAATCTTCACGCAGCGCTCAGTTCGCCGAATACCCCGATCAGTTGTTCAGCACGTTCGAGATCAGCTGCGAAGGTCCGGAGGAACGGTTCACACGGCCCGAGCGCAGCAGTTTCGAGTGCCGTTCCTCTCTGCCTCCGGAAACCACCGCGTTCTTGATCCTCAACTATGACGGTTACCCGCAGGACTTGCCCAAAGGGGTGCGCCGCATGTCTTCGACCCGCAATCAGGCCGGTTACCGGGTCGATGCCGAGTTGTTTTTCCTGGTCCCCCAGAAGGACGGAGCGACGATCAAGGTTCCCGTCGAAAGCTCGGTTCTGGATGATGAATTGACACGGCTCTACCGGTATTTCGGTGGAACTCCGTTGTAAGGAAAGTGGTCGGGGCGGCGAGATTCGAACTCACGACCCCCTGTACCCAAAACAGGTGCGCTACCAGACTGCGCCACGCCCCGGACCGTGCGCCTTCCTAACGGCGTCATTCGGATTTGAAAAGCCCTAACAGGGCCAGATTGCAGGGCCTTGCGAAAAAATTTCGTGCCGCATGACCGCACCTGGTGCGATCGAGTAACGGGCGGCAAGCCCCGCATTCACCTCAAGAACCGCAAAGACCGAATCGCCGCCCTCGATTGGGGTCAGATCCCCCGGTACGGCATCGGAATGAACACGGGTCACCAAACCTGTGCGATCCAGAAAGATCATGTCCAGCGGGATCAAGGTGTTCTTCATCCAGAATGCGACCGGCTGGGGCGGATCGAACACGAACAGCATCCCTTCGCCCTGAGGCATGCTTTCGCGGAACATCAAACCCTTTGCCCGCTCCTGCGGGGAAACTGCCAATTCGACCAGAAACCGGACCTGTGCCTTGTCATTGCGAAGGTCCACCCGGTCAGACCGGCATTCAGCAAAGGCGCCTTGTGACAGAAAAATACTCAGAAGAAGACCGCCCAGAATCCTCATCACGCGCAGCGCTCAGTCATTGAGCGCGGATTCCCACGCAAGCACTTGTGCGGCCATGCGGCCCCGCTTGCCGTCGATGACCCGCATCGCCAGCGCCTCGCCCGGTTGGAGATCCGCCAACCCGGACCGGCGCAGAACTTCGATATGCAGAAACACGTCCTCGCTGCGACCAAAGACATTGGCAAAGCCGAAACCCTTGCTCTTGTCGAACCACTTGACCCGCGCGGCCTCGAGCGGCGCATGCGCGATCTCATTGGGATCCATTTCGGCGAAATCCGCCAGCATCACCGAGTCGGCCCGCTCGGGCGGATCAATGCTCACGACCTCAACCGCTTGAACGCCACGATCGGTGCGGTGAGTCATGATCTCAATGCCCGCGCCATCCGCGACCGAGCTTTGCCCGAAGTTCCTCAGAACGTTCACGTGCAGCAGGATATCAGGACCGCCATCGTCGGACACGACAAAGCCATACCCCTTTGCAGGGTCAAACCATTTTACGTGTCCACGAACGCGGTACATGCTGTTCAGGTCTTCTGGCACGGTGTTCCCATCACGAGATTCAAAGGGTCGTTAGGGGTCTGATGTGTATGGAAACGTCGGGCAAATTCAAGCTGAAAAAATTCAGACATTTCCGGGTGTTGCATTTCACGATACGCGAACGTCATGGATTCAACCTCTGTACGTTCCACTTTTGCTCGGACGGGTCGCGCCGCCAGCGGAACCTGTCGTGCAGCCGAAAGGCACCATCCGCCCAAAACTCGATTTCAACCGGCGTCAGCCTGTAGCCACCCCAGAATTCGGGCCTCGGCGGGTTGGATCCCAGCTTTGCCGTCACCTTTGCAACTTCGGCCATCAAAGCAGCCCGGCTGCTCAGAGGTTCCGACTGTCGCGATGCCCAGGCACCCAGCCGGCTTTTCAGCGAGCGTGACGCATAATATTCGTCGGCCAAGGGACCGTCTTCTTTGGTGATTGTACCACGAACCCGGATCTGACGCCGCAGTGATTTCCAGTGCATCACAAAGGCGGCTTTGCCGGCCGCATCCAGCTCTTGGGCCTTGGCACTGTGATAGTTGGTATAGAAAACGAAGGAGTCCGCCTCGATATCCTTCAGCAACACCATCCGTGCGTTCGGCATACCATCGGGGTCCACGGTCGCCAGGGCAATCGCGTTCGGATCGTTCGGTTCCGTCTTTTCGGCCTCGGCCAACCAACGGGCCGCGATCACGAACGGATCGTCACCGGCAAAGATGCCGTTTCGCTCACTCATGTCCATCCCCTGGAACGAATTGAACATGACCCTACGGCGAGAACCCGCCCCGGGCAAGAGTGCATGGCCTTGATGCAGCGCAATCAATGGCATAAACCAACGCAACACATCGCGACGACAGGCGGAGAACCGAACATGTCAAATCAGTTGATGGCCGGCAAGCGCGGCCTCATCATGGGACTGGCCAATGACAAATCAATCGCATGGGGAATCGCCCGCGCCTTGTCCGAAGCCGGAGCCGAACTGGCTTTCTCTTATCAGGGGGATGCACTGAAAAAACGGGTCGACCCGTTGGCGGCCCAACTGGGGAGCGAGATCGTCCTGCCCTGTGACGTCAGCGACGAAGAGTCGATCGATGAGCTGTTCGCAGCGCTGAAAGAAAAATGGGGCAAGCTGGATTTCGTCGTCCACGCCATTGGTTTCTCCGACAAGAACGAACTTCGCGGCCGCTATGTCGACACGTCGCGCGCGAATTTCAAGCTGACGATGGATGTGTCGGTCTACTCCTTCACCGCCGTGATGCAACGCGCCGAGAAGCTGATGACCGACGGCGGCAGCGCCATCACCCTGACCTATTATGGTGCTGAGCAGGTCATGCCGCATTACAATGTCATGGGTGTGGCCAAGGCCGCGCTCGAGGCGTCGGTGAAATACCTGGCCGAGGACCTGGGCAAGGACAACATCCGCATCAACGCGATCTCCGCCGGGCCGATCAAGACCCTCGCCGCCAGCGGCATCGGCGACTTCCGCTACATCATGAAGTGGAACGAGTACAACTCTCCCTTGCGCCGCAACGTGACCATCGATGACGTGGGAAAATCGGCCCTTTATCTTCTGTCCGACCTCAGCAGCGGCGTGACCGGTGAAAACCTACACGTTGACTCGGGTTATCACATCGTCGGCATGAAAGCCGTCGACGCGCCGGATGTGGAAAAGGGATAAGACCATGAGCGCAAAGGACCGCCTGCCACACGAAAAAGGCTTTCATATCAGCTGGGACCAGATTCACCGCGACTCGCGCGCGCTGGCCTGGCGGCTGGACGGTCAGGGACCGGATGAGGGCGCATGGCGCGCCGTCGTCGCGATCACGCGTGGCGGCATGGCACCTGCGATGATCGTCAGCCGAGAGCTGGACATCCGCACCGTAGATACGATCAGCGTCAAATCCTATCACCATCAGGAACGTGGCGAGGCAGAGGTGCTCAAGGCCCCCGATGCCGATCTGATGGGGGATGGTGAGGGCGTGCTGATCATCGATGATCTGGTCGACAGCGGCAAGACGCTGGAACTGGTGCGCAAGATGTACCCCAAGGCCCATTTCGCCACGGTCTATGCCAAGCCCAAGGGCCGCCCGATGGTCGATACCTTCATCACCGAGGTCAGCCAAGACACCTGGATCTTCTTCCCTTGGGATATGGCCCTGCAATATGTCGAGCCCTATCGCGGCACCGACTGATCCCACTTATCCACCACAAATCAGCAAGACCGGACACCCGATGACATTGACCCGCACCGCCGCCACCTTCGCCCCTCCGGTGATGGAGGCGCGGCGTTGGCTCGAAGGGGTCACGTTCTCGGATGACCGCCCGCTGATCAATGTGAGCCAGGCGGCGCCGGTCGATCCGCCGCCGCTGGCGCTGCGGCAGGCGATGGCCGATTTCGCGATCAATCAGGACGCCGCACATCTCTACGGCCCGGTACTGGGCAACCCCGATCTGCGCGCGGAGCTCGCGCGTGAGATCGGCGATCACTACGCTGCCGAGGTTCGGCCGGAGCAGACAGCCATCACCTCGGGCTGCAATCAGGCCTTTGCCTCGGTCATCTCGGCGATCACGGATCAAGAGGATGAGGTCATCCTGCCAACGCCTTGGTATTTTAACCATAAAATGTGGTTGGACATGGCCGGTGTCAAAACGGTTGATCTGCCGACCGGGTCGGACCTGCTGCCCGATCCGGAACAGGCGCGCGCGCTGATCACCAAGCGCACGCGCGCGATCGCGTTGGTCACACCCAACAACCCGGGTGGCGTCGAATACCCGGCGGATCTGGTCCGTGCCTTCTATGACCTGGCGCAACAGCATGGCCTGCGCCTGCTGGTCGATGAAACCTATCGTGATTTCGACAGCCGCAGCGGCCCGCCACACGCGCTGTTCCAGCAGCCCGACTGGGACCGGACGCTGGTGCATCTCTATTCCTTCTCGAAGGCCTACCGCCTGACCGGCCACCGCGTGGGCGCGATCGCCACAGGTGCGCCGCTGCTGGCCGAGGTCGAGAAATTCCTCGACACCGTCGCCATCTGCCCCGGCCAGATGGGCCAGTTCGCGGCGCTGTGGGGGATGCGGAACCTGTCGCAGTGGCTGGCGGGCGAACGCGCCGAGATTCTGGATCGCCGCGCCGCAATCACCGAGAACATGCCCCGCCTCATCGACAAGGGTTGGCGGCTGCTGGGTCTGGGGGCTTATTTCGCCTATCTCGAACATCCGTTCGACATGCCGTCGGACGAACTGGCGCGCAGATTGGTCTCCGAGGCCGGTATTCTGCTGTTGCCGGGCACCATGTTCATGCCCGACCACGACCCCGCCGGGAAACGTCAGGTGCGCATTGCTTTCGCCAATCTGGACCGTGCTGGAATCGGGTTATTGTTCGACCGCTTGAAGGCCCTGTCCTTCTGAGCTTGCCCCCCGGCATCCCGCGTCGTATTCAGGGCCGCAACAGTCACGGCAGAACCCTGCCGCAAGATCCAAGAGGGCACTATGGCCGCAGGCATTAACAAACTCTCCAAAACGTTCGTCTGGATTCTCATGGGCATGCTGATGCTGGGTCTTGCCGGTTTTGGCGCCGTCAACCTCAGCGGAACGGTCCGCACAGTCGCCCAGGTCGGGGATGAGGACGTTTCGGTCGATGCCTATGTCCGCGAGCTGCAGCGCGAAATCCGCGCGGTCGAGGCTCAGACCGGTCAACCGATGCAGATGTCACAGGCTCGCGAGCTGGGGCTGGATCAGCGGGCCTTGGCGCGTCTGGTTTCGCTGGCAGCCCTGAACAATGAGGTCGCACAGCTGGGTGTTTCGATCGGTGATGCCAACCTGCAGAAGGAAATCGTCGGCATTCAGGCCTTTCAGGGCCCTGACGGATCTTTTGACCGCGAAGCCTACCGGTTCCAGCTGGAACAGATCGGCATGACCGAAACCGAGTTCGAGGAAGATCTGCGAAAGGAAACAGCGCGGACAATCGTCCAAGGCGCGATGATGGGCGGAGTTGAAATGCCCGCGATCATGACCAAAGCCCTGGCCGACTATGTTCTCGCTCGCCGCAGCTTTACCGTCGCAACTCTTTCGCCGGACGCTCTGACGACCCCGATCTCCGAGCCAACAGATGCCGATATCCAAGCATATTACGACGCGAATACCGATCGGTTCACCCTGCCGCGCACCAAAAAGATCACCTACGCCGTTCTGTCGCCGGAGATGCTGCAGGATAAGGTCGAAGTAGACGAAGACGCGCTCAAGCGTCTGTATGAGCAGCGCAAGGACCAGTATCAGCAACCCGAACGTCGTCTGGTTGAGCGGTTGGTCTACCCCTCGGAGGAAGAGGCGACTGCGGCGATGGCGCAGCTGGAAGTCGGCGGAGCGGATTTTGAGCAGCTGGTACGCGAGCGCGAACTTGAACTGAGCAGTGTCGATCTGGGTGATGTGACCCGCGAAGATCTGGGCGAGGCCGCGGATGCCGTTTTTGCCGCAGAGATTGATCAGGTCGTGGGTCCCCTGCCCTCGGTCTTTGGTCCGGCCCTTTTCCGGGTCAACGGATCGCTGGCCGAACAGAACGTGAGCTTTGAGGACGCCGAACCGGAACTGCGTGCAGAGCTGGCCGGCGAACGCGCCCGGCGCCTCATCGAGAGCCAAGCCGAAGACATCAACGACATGCTGGCCGGCGGCGCCACGCTGGAAGAATTGGCCAACGAAACCGAAATGGAGCTTGGCAAGATTGACTGGACCCGTCAAAGCGATGGCGGCATCGCCGCGTATGACGGCTTCCGCCAGGCTGCGCAGGCCGTCCGCGAAGATGATTTCCCAGAAATCGGATTCCTCGAGGATGGTTCGATCTTTGCCCTGCGACTGGATGAGGTTCTGCCGCCGCGCCCCGAGCCGCTGGAGTCCGCACGCGACCGCGTCGCCGCCGCATGGGTACAAGAACAGACAGCCAAGGCGCTTGAGGAACAGGCCAACGGCATCGTGACTCAATTGGCCGTCGACGGTGACTTCACGGCGACCGGGCTGCCATTCCGTGTCGAAAACGCGCTGACCCGGACCGCCTTTTTGGACAACGTCCCGGCCGACTTCATGACCCAGATCTTTGAGATGGAGTCCAATGAACTGCGTGTGATCGCGGGACCGGATGCGGCATTCATCGTGCGGCTGGACGAGGTTCTTCCGCCTGCGGAAACCGACGAACAGCGCCTGATGCAAGAGGCCGCTGCCGCTCAGCTGAACCAGGCACTGGCCCAAAACATTTTCGACATCTATGTGCGCGACGCTCAGACACGCGCGCAGCCGACCCTGGACCAGCGCGCGCTGAACGCGGTTCAGGCCAACTTCTGACCGGAACGAAAATGGCTCTGACACCCGATTTCGACAGCTTTGCCCGCGCCTATGAGGCCGGACAGAACCAGGTCGTTTATACCCGTCTGGCCGCGGATCTGGACACACCGGTTTCGCTGATGCTCAAGCTGACGGGCGCCCAGAAGGACGCCTTCGTGCTTGAATCGGTGACCGGAGGCGAAGTTCGCGGGCGGTATTCGATCATCGGGATGAAGCCGGATCTGATCTGGCGCTGTCGGGGCGAAACCTCGGAATTGAACCGTTCGGCGCGGTTTGATGCGGATGCGTTCGACGCGCAAGATGGCAACCCGATGGACAACCTGCGCGCGCTGCTCGCCGAAAGCCGCATCGACCTGCCCGATGACCTGCCCCAGGCTGCGGCCGGCCTGTTCGGTTATCTGGGTTACGACATGGTGCGCCTTGTCGAATACCTGCCGGATGTGAACCCCGATCCTTTGGGCCTGCCGGATGCGATACTGCTGCGCCCGTCGGTGGTTGCGGTCCTGGACGGCGTGAAAGGCGAAGTCACCATTGTGTCTCCGGCCTGGGCCAGCGACGGGCAGTCAGCCAAGGCAGCCTACGCACAAGCGGCCGAGCGTGTGATGGACGCGGTTCGCGACCTGGAACGCGCGATGCCCTCGGAGTCGCGGGATTTGGGCGAAGCACACGAGATCGCGCCGCCGGTATCCAACTTCACCAAGTCGGGCTACATGGAAGCCGTGGAAAAGGCCAAGGAGTACATCCGGGCTGGTGACATCTTCCAGGTGGTTCCGGCACAACGCTGGACGCAGGATTTCCCGCTGCCGCCCTTTGCGCTGTATCGTTCCTTGCGCCGCACAAATCCGTCGCCGTTCATGTTCTATTTCAACTTCGGTGGCTTCCAGGTGATCGGCGCCAGCCCCGAAATACTTGTGCGCGTGTTCGGCAACGAAGTGACCATCCGGCCGATCGCCGGAACACGTCCTCGCGGTGCCACCCCCGAAGAGGACAAGGCGAACGAGCTGGATTTGCTGGCCGACAAAAAGGAACTGGCCGAGCACCTCATGCTGCTGGACCTGGGCCGCAACGACACAGGACGCGTGTCCAAAATCGGCACCGTCCGCCCGACCGAGGAATTCATCATCGAGCGCTACAGCCACGTGATGCACATCGTGTCGAACGTTGTGGGCGAGTTGGCCGGCGACAAGGATGCCCTGGACGCCTTCTTTGCCGGGATGCCGGCGGGCACAGTGTCAGGTGCACCGAAGGTCCGGGCGATGCAGATCATCGACGAGTTGGAGCCCGAAAAGCGCGGTGTCTACGGCGGCGGTGTCGGCTATTTCAGCGCCGGTGGCGACATGGACATGTGCATTGCGCTGCGTACGGCCATCGTGAAGGACCAGAAACTGTATATCCAGGCCGGTGGTGGTGTCGTCTATGACAGCGACCCCGAGGCCGAATACATGGAAACCGTGCACAAATCGAATGCCATCAGGCGAGCCGCGGCGGATGCGGCGCGGTTCACCGGATCCGGGAATTCATAAAAAAAGGCGGCCAATCTGGCCGCCTTTTCTTCTTTTTCTGCATTGATTACTGGATCTGGCTTTTCATCACCGCCGAGATCGGGGCCAGGGCAACTCGGTTGCCGCGATCCTCAAGCCCCCAGAGCAACAACGCCGAAATTGTCTCGGGCCGCAATCGGCCCAGCATCACAACTGCGCCTTCCTGCCCGGCACGAAAAGCGGCCTGGTCCAGGAACCGGCGCATGACCGTTGGATCCTGACGCGCGCCGTCGATGTCGCGGAACACCACACTGGATGGAATGCCATTCCGCGCGGCCAGCTTTTGGACGGTGTTCAACCCGTTGTCCTGCACGACCAGCCCACGGCCCGTTCCTGCCGCGATGGCAGCCACCTGATCGGCCAACTTGCGGTTGCCCTGTATCCCGGTGTTCACGCCCTCGAGCAGGCCAACGGTTTCAGGCAAGGTTTCAAGCCAGACCGCCAACGAGACTTCGGCATCCTGCGCACTGGCCGCCTTTGGCAGGTCGGTCAAGGCCAGAACCTCGAACCCAGCCTCGCGATAGCGCTTCATCTTCTCCGCCGCTTGCGGATCCGAAGGGCTGACCGCAAAGCTCAGCGGATACGGAAAATCCTTCAGCGCCTCAGCCCCGAACGCACCTTCGTCATCGATCAGGATGATCGACATCAGCGGTTTGGCATCCGGGTTGTCAAAGGCGGCGGCATAAGCATCGATCGGCTTACCGGGCATGCCCTCACCCTCTGCCGGCTGATCGGCCGGGGAATCATCGCGTTCGGTCAGCGGGATCACGCGTTTGCCGGCAATCGAAGATGAGGCCGTTGCCTGTTCGCCGCCGATCTGGGGCAAGGCCGCGATCCGGGCCCGTTTGCGGGGCTGCGTGTCTTCGTCCCCCTCGACCGCGATCGGGCTGTCGCCGGTTCCGGTCGGTTGATCCGGCTCAGGTGTCGACGGCAGCGCGGCTGTTTCCGGCGCCGGGGTCGCCTCGGGTTCCGCATTTGCCGCAGTCTCTGGTTCGGCGGTCTCTGGCTCGACGGTCGTGACCTCTTGCGCCGGGGGCTGTGGTGCGGCCGGCAGTGTCGCGTCCACGGTAACGGGCTGGACCTCCTCGTCCGGACTGGAGGGAACCGGTCCGGGCGCCGGGGGCGCGGCTGGCGCGTCGGTCGTCACATCGACCGACGCGGCGTCTCCCGCACCCGGGTCGTTCAGGCCTGCCACGGTGTCACCGACCTGCGGACGATCATCCGGCTCGGCCTGAATGCCATCCAGTCCAGTGGCCCCATCCGCCGTATCGTCCAGCGCCTCCAACGCTCGTGGTGCGATTTCGACAAGATCGGAATCCGGACCAGCGCCCTGCACTTCCGTATCGGCCTTGGGCAGATCGGCTTCCACCGCGGCTGGCGCCGCTGTCTGAATATCCGGTTTGCTGCCAAGTGGCGTGTTCAGGGAAAGCACTGCGCCCAGAACCAACACAACGACCGCGCCGGCGATCATTCCACCGATAAATCCGCCCATCTGTTCTTGCCTCTCGTCTTTCATCCTGCCTCGGCAGCCCGTGCACCGTCTTTGCGGCACTCACCCGTCCGGTCGCCTTGTTGGGGTTGTCCCCTTGACGCTGCCGCACAAGCCTGAGCATGTATGTCCCAACACTATACCGTGGCGCGGGGCTGTATCGCCAGTCCGAATTGCCCAAACACAAGACAAGTGCCAAATGCTGCTGCTGATCGACAACTACGACTCGTTTACCTACAACCTTGTCCACTATTTGGGCGAATTGGGCGCGGAAATGGTCGTGCGCCGCAATGATGCGCTGGATGTGCAGGAAGCGATGGCCATGAACCCTGCCGGCATCTTGCTGAGCCCCGGCCCTTGTGATCCTGACCAGGCCGGGATCTGCCTCGCCCTGACCGAGGCAGCTGCGGAAACGCGCACGCCTTTGATGGGTGTTTGTCTGGGTCACCAGACCATTGGTCAGGCCTTTGGCGGCAAGGTCGTGCGGTGCCACGAAATCGTGCACGGCAAAATGGGAACCATGCATCACACTGGCAAAGGCCTGTTCGCCGGCCTGCCGTCACCGTTTGAGGCGACCCGCTACCACTCACTGGTCGTCGATCGGGATACCCTGCCCGATTGCCTCGAAATCACGGCAGAGTTGGAAGACGGCACCATCATGGGCCTGCAACACAAAGAGCTGCCGATCCACGGTGTTCAATTCCACCCGGAGTCGATCGCCTCGGAGCACGGCCACGCTCTGCTGAAGAATTTCCTGAACGAAATGAAAGTCCCCGCATGAGTGACGCGCTGAAACCGCTGATCGGAGCTGCGGCCGATCGCGCCCTGACCCGTGCCGAAGCCGAACAAGCCTTTGAGATCCTGTTTGAGGGCCGCGCCACGCCCAGCCAGATCGGCGGTCTGTTGATGGCCATGCGGACGCGCGGCGAAACGGTCGAGGAATATGCCGCCGCTGCCGCCGTGATGCGCGCGAAATGCAACGCGGTCAAAGCGCCATCTGGCGCGATCGACATCGTTGGAACCGGCGGCGATGGGAAAGGCACGCTCAATATCTCGACCGCAACGGCTTTTGTCGTTGCTGGCGCGGGCGTGACCGTGGCCAAGCACGGCAACCGGAACCTCAGCTCGAAATCCGGGGCCGCCGACGCATTGGGACAGATGGGAATCAACGTGATGGTCGGGCCGCAAGTCGTTGAAAAGGCTTTGCAGACCGTCGGCATCGGGTTCATGATGGCGCCCATGCATCACCCGGCCATCGCCCATGTCATGCCCACCCGGCAAGAGCTTGGCACCCGAACCATCTTCAACATCCTTGGCCCCCTGACCAACCCCGCCGGTGTCAAGCGGCAGCTGACCGGAGCCTTCAGCCGCGACCTGATCCGACCGATGGCGGAGACTCTTGGCTTGCTCGGGGCCGAGCACGCCTGGCTGGTACATGGCTCGGACGGGACCGACGAGTTGACGATTACTGGCATCAGCTGGGTCGCGTCGCTTGAGGACGGACGGGTGAAAGAGGTCGAACTGCATCCCGAAGATGCGGGCCTGCCGGTTCATCCGTTTGAAGATATTCTGGGCGGAACACCCGAGGAAAACGCCGTCGCGTTCCGCGCATTGCTGGATGGCGCGCCGTCGGCCTACCGGGATGCGGTCCTGCTGAACGCGGCTGCGGCCCTTGTGGTCGCCGAAGCTGCACCGGACCTGAAGCAAGGCGTCGAAATGGCCGCCGAAAGCATCGACAGCGGCAAGGCGAAAGACAAGATTGCTGCTCTGGCACAACTCACACAGGAAGCCGCATGACCGAAACCGTTCTGGATAAGATCAAGGCCTACAAGCTGGAAGAAGTCGCCGCCGACAAAGCCCAAGTTCCCCTGGACGAGGTCGAGCAACAAGCCCGCGAAGCGTCTGAAACGCGCGGCTTTGTGGATGCTCTGCGCACGGCCAGTCGCCGTGGTTATGGCCTGATCGCCGAAATCAAGAAGGCAAGCCCGTCCAAGGGTTTGATCCGTGAGGATTTTGATCCGCCCGCGCTGGCAAAAGCCTATGAAGAAGGTGGCGCCGCCTGCCTTTCGGTTTTGACCGACACACCCAGCTTTCAGGGCGCCAAGGGCTTCCTGACCGCCGCCCGGGCTGCATGCTCGCTTCCGGCACTGCGCAAGGACTTCATGTATGATCCCTATCAAGTGGTCGAAGCGCGGGCACTGGGTGCCGACTGTATCCTGATCATCATGGCATCAGTCGACGATCAGCAAGCCGCCGAACTGGAACAGACTGCGTTTGACTGGGACATGGATGTCCTGATCGAGGTACATGACGAGGCCGAGCTTGAGCGCGCGGCCGATCTCAAAAGCCCTCTCATCGGTATAAACAACCGCAACCTCAAGACCTTCGAGACCTCGCTTGATACCACTCGTCGCTTGTCCAAGCTGGTTCCCGCTGACCGCATGATCGTGTGCGAAAGCGGGCTGAACACCCCGGACGACCTTGCCGATATCGCCCGCTATGGTGCCCGGTGTTTCCTGATCGGAGAAAGCCTCATGCGGCAGCAGGACGTCGCCTCCGCAACCCGTCACATCCTGTCGAACCCGCTGGTGCCGGGGGTCATGTGATGCCCCTGACGCATTTTGACAGCGACGGCCAGGCCCATATGGTCGATGTATCGGACAAGGACACGACAAACCGCGTCGCCGTTGCAACGGGTTACGTGAAAATGGCGCAACAAACATTTGAAATCATTTCCGAAGGCCGCGCGAAGAAGGGCGATGTTCTGGGGGTTGCCCGGTTGGCCGGGATCATGGGGGCAAAGAAGACACCGGACCTGATTCCGTTGTGCCATCCCTTGCCTGTCACCAAGGTGTCGGTTGACCTGACATTGGACCCGGACCTGCCCGGCGTGCAGATCGAAGCGACGGTCAAGACCACTGGACAGACTGGTGTTGAGATGGAGGCCCTGACAGCCGTGTCTACCGCGGCGCTGACCGTCTATGACATGGCCAAAGCCGTCGACAAGGCAATGGAAATCGGCGGGATCCGCGTTCTGCTGAAAGATGGCGGTAAATCAGGTCGTTACGAGGCAAAATGATAACCGTTGAAGAAGCCCGGCAGCTGCTGTTCGGCCTGGTAGCCACCATTCCCGAAGAGCAGATTGCGCTTGCTGACGCGGCCGGTCGAGTGCTGATGCGGGATGTAAAAGCCGAGCGGGACCAACCCCCGTTTGCCGCCTCTTCAATGGATGGATATGCGCTGAAGTCGGCCGAGGTTGAACGTCATGCGATGTTCAAGGTCATCGGTGAGGCCGCTGCTGGCCAGCGTTTCACCGGTACGGTTGGCCCGGGCCAGGCAGTTCGGATCTTCACCGGGGCTCCGGTCCCCGAGGGGGCAGATTTCGTCGTCATCCAAGAAGACACCGACCTGCGCGGCGATCTGTTGACGATCACGGAAGAACCCGGCCAAAAAACCAACATCCGACCGGCAGGCGTGGACTTCACCATCGGCGATGTAGTTAGTGCGCCGCGAGTCCTCTCGCCCGAAGATCTTGCATTGCTGGCGGCGATGAATGTTCCAACCGTCTCCGTGGCCACCAAACCTCAGATCGCGCTGATCGCCACGGGTAACGAGCTGGTCATGCCGGGCGAAACTCCGGGACCTGACCAGATCATTGCCTCGAACTCGTTTGGCATCAAAGCGTTGCTCGAGAAAGCCGGCGCACATGTTCGCATGTTGCCAGTGGCACAGGACACCCTGTCATCGCTGGAAACCGCGTTTGGCTTGGCCGAAGGCTCCGATCTGGTCGTGACAATTGGCGGAGCGTCGGTGGGTGACTACGACCTTGTGGCCGAAGCATCGCATCGGCTGGGGCTCGAACAATCCTTCTACAAGGTCCTGATGCGCCCCGGCAAGCCGCTGATGGCCGGGCGGCTGGGTGATGCGGCGATGATCGGGTTGCCCGGCAACCCAGTCAGCGCGATGGTTTGCGGATATCTCTTCCTGGTCCCCTTGGTCAAAAAGATGCTGGGCATCCAGGCTGTTGACCCGATACTCCATCAGGCCATCTTGTCGGATGCCCTTCCACCAAACGGCCCGCGCGAGCACTATATGCGCGCTCGATTGGAAAGCGATGGAATACGCGCGTTCGAGGATCAGGACAGTTCGCTGCTCAGCGTTCTGGCGCGGTCGAACGCCTTGCTGATGCGCCCTCCAAACGATCCCGCGCGGGCTGCGGGGGAAACGGTGTCCTACCTGCCGATTTAGGTTCAGCCGGCAAATTCATTGACACAAAACGTGAACATGCGTAGAACAAAAGAAAACGCATGGGCAACGAGGTGTGAGCGATGCTGACCAAGAAGCAATTGGATTTGCTGGAATTCATCCACAAACGCGTTCAGGCGGACGGTGTTCCACCCAGCTTTGACGAAATGAAAACGGCGTTGGACCTGAGATCCAAATCCGGCATCCATCGGTTGATTACTGCACTGGAAGAGCGTGGGTTCATCCGGCGTCTCGCCCACAGGGCGCGCGCGATCGAGATCGTGAAACTGCCCGAGAGTCTTGGAGGCGAGCCGACCGCCGGCTTCACGCCCCGCGTGATCGAAGGTGACAAGCCCAGCGTGCCCCGCCCCGCCAATGTCGATCCTGTGTCGGTGGACGCTCTCGAACTTCCGGTGATGGGCAGAATTGCCGCCGGTGTTCCTATCGAGGCGATCAGCCACATTTCCCATCATGTTGCGGTACCGGGCACGATGGTATCGGGCCGTGGCGAACACTATGCCCTTGAGGTGCGGGGAGACTCCATGATCGACGCCGGTATCAATGACGGGGACGTGGTCGTGATCCGCGAAACGTCTTCGGCAGACAATGGCGACATCGTCGTGGCTTTGGTCGAAGATCAGGAGGCAACCCTGAAAAGGTTTTTCCGGCGCGGCCAGGCGATCGCGCTCGAGGCCGCCAACCCCGCTTACGAAACGCGGGTATTGCCCGAGGACAAGGTCAAGGTTCAAGGGCGTCTCGTCGGACTTATTCGGACTTACTGAAGCCGTCGGGCCGAGCCGGTGACCAAAGGCGTGGCCCCGTCGCATCAGCGCTGCTGAACATCTTTCCTTGGCGGATCGCAAGGCTGCCGGTCTTTCGCAGTCGGTCAGGATCAAAAACGGCGCAGTCACCGGTCAGTTTGATCGGCACGGCAGAGACCACGAGTTCGCCCGGTCGGCAAACGGTGACCTGCTGCGCCGCGCGCTTGTCCGTGATGTGGACCAGCTGGAAATCCTCTAAAGGATATCGCTGAACAAGATCTGGGGCCGATGGCCACCGGCCCGCAGCCTCCGGCTGGGTTGCTCCGTCTCCATCGTTTTCAAGCCAGACCGAAGCGACGAACCCAGCGCCTTTTTCCTTGCTCAACGCGCGGCCCTTCTCGGTCATCACCCCGACCAAACCACCTGAATCGGCGATCAGCACCTCGGGCCGCTGGCCTTGTCCCCAGAATACTGCGGCGAACGCCATCGGAAAAACTCCAACCCAGCGGCTGCGTCCCTGCCACAAAATGACCCACAGCGCACCCAAGGAAAACAGCGGCAGGACAAAACCGGGCGAGCTGGCAACGAAGCCCCGTGCACCATCCAGGCCGGACAACCAGTCCGAGACGGCCAGGATCCACGCCAGTCCGATACCCATCACATGGATCGCCACGGCCTCGAGCCCGAAAGGCGCGAGGATCGCTGCCAGAACTGCCGAGGGAACCACGACGGATCCCATAACCGGCACGGACAGGGTGTTGGCCAGCAAGCCGTAGTGCGACACCATGTTGAAATGTGCCGCACCAATTGGGGCCGTCGCCAAACCAGCGACCGCCGAGGAGCACAGAAGCCCACCCACCGGGCGCAACCACTTGGGCACTCTTGGAACCTCAACGTCGCGAAGGGCACCGAAAACCGCGACCAGTGCTGTCGTGGCGGCAAAGGACATCTGAAATCCGGGGCTGAGCAATGATTCGGGGCGAAGAAACAGCACCAACAGCGCCGCAACCGCGACGGCCCGCAAAGATATGGCACGCCGATCGATCAAAACCGCCCCAAACAGAACCGATACCATCACGAAGGCGCGCTCGGTCGCGACATTGCCCCCAGAAAGCAACAGATAGAGCGTTGCAGCGATCAGCGCGCAGACCGCGGCAACCTTGCGAACCGGCCACCGCAACGCCAAGGCGGGCAAGGCCGCAAGCAGTACCCGGCAAGTCACAAAGACGAACCCCGTCAACAACCCCATATGCAGGCCGGAGATTGCAAGCAGATGGGCAAGGTTCGACGCGCGCAAATTGTCCAAAGCGGCGGCGCTGATGCCGCTGCGATCCCCGGTCGAAACAGCTGCGGCAAAGCCGCCGACATCACCTGGCAGCACTTCTCTCACTCTGTCGGAAATGGCCATGCGCACGGCAGCGACACGCACCCCGGCCTCAAAGCGGGACGGAGCGGCGGTGACCACTGGCGTGCGCGCGTATCCGACCGCGCCCAAGCGCTGAAACCAGGCGTGTCTGCGAAAATCAAAGCCGCCGGGTTCGACGGGACCTTGCGGCGGTGACAGATGGGCCGTCGTCATAACGCGTTGCCCTGGCACAATCGGTACATGGTCGCCATGCAACGAAAGTCGGATGCGCCGCGGGGCTTGGTCCGACGGCACGTCCCCGATCCGTACCTGGTCCAGCGTAACCCGCAGCGCATCCGAAGCAGAGCGATCCAACGCCACGACCCTCCCCTCAACCGGGCCGTAATAGCGCCATTTCAAAACCGGCTCTGCAACCATGTGAGCGCGAGCACCCGCCAGGATGAACCCAACGGCGACCAGCGCCCCCCCTATAGCCAACGGAGCCCAGGCAGACGACATCCGGCGGCTGGCCCAAATGGCAAGCAGGGCCAACCCGGACAGGCCCGAATAAATCCGCGCATCCGGCTCGAACCGGATTGCGAAATACAGGCCTATGCCGATGGCCAGACAAACCGGAGACCAAGGCAAAAGGTGCCCTCGCTGGATTAGCAACGCACCTTCGACCCACGCCACAACACGCATGGTTGCCCCCGTCCTTGAGGCTCGTTAGACAGGCTCGACTCTACGCTCAACGCGGTTACCAAAAGGTTAATCACTATAATGTCCGATCAGGTCGTCACCCGATTTGCACCCTCGCCCACCGGCTATCTGCACATTGGCGGAGCCCGTACTGCGCTGTTCAATTGGCTTTACGCCCGTGGTCGAGGCGGAAAGTTCCTGCTGCGGATCGAAGACACGGACCGCGAACGGTCAACGCCCGAAGCGACCGAGGCCATCCTCAAGGGCATGAGCTGGCTCGGGCTCGACCACGACGGAGATGTCATCAGCCAGTTCGAGGGCGCAGCTCGTCACGCCGAAGTCGCGCATCAGCTGCTGGCAGAAGGCAAAGCATACAAGTGCTTTGCGACCCAGGAAGAAATCGCGGCCTTTCGTGAACAGGCCCGGGCCGAGGGCAAGTCGACCCTGTTCCGCAGCCCGTGGCGCGACGCCGACCCCAGCACACACCCCGACCGCCCCTTCGTTGTGCGGATCAAGGCTCCGCAGGATGGCACAACCGTCATCCGCGACAAGGTCCAACGTGACGTAACCATCCGAAACGATCAGCTGGACGACATGGTCCTCCTGCGTTCGGACGGCACACCGGTCTATATGCTGGCGGTGGTCGTTGATGACCACGACATGGGTGTGACGCATGTCATTCGTGGCGACGACCACCTGAACAACGCGGCGCGGCAGATGATGATCTATGAAGCCATGGGCTGGAAAGTTCCGGTCTGGGCGCACATCCCGCTGATCCACGGCCCTGACGGAAAGAAACTCAGCAAGCGGCACGGCGCATTGGGCGCGCAGGAGTATCAGGCCATGGGCTATCCTGCCGCCGGTATGCGAAACTATCTGGCGCGCCTGGGCTGGAGCCACGGGGACGACGAGTTCTTTACCGATGAACAGGCCAAGGAATGGTTCGACCTGGACGGAATCGGGAAAAGCCCGGCGCGGTTCGATCTGAAAAAGCTCGAGAACTTGTGCGGGCAGCACATCGCCATATCCGATGATGCTGCATTGCGGCAAGAAATCGAAGAATATCTGGACGCCGCTGGCCTGCCTGCGCTGACAGAAACACAATCGGGTGATTTGGAACGTGCGATGTATTGCCTCAAGGATCGGGCGCGTACATTTCCGGAACTCCTTGAAAAGGCGCATTTTGCACTGACTTCGCGACCGATCGAGCGCGATGAGAAGGCAGAAAAGGCGCTGAGTTCTGTATCCGACGGTATACTGGATCAATTGACGCCGCAGCTGCAAAATGCTAGCTGGACCCGGAACGAACTGGAGGAGACCCTCAATTCGTTTGCCGAGGCAAACGGGTTGAAGTTCGGCAAGCTGGCTGGCCCCCTCAGGGCTGCGTTGGCGGGTCGGGCCGTCACACCTTCGGTTTTTGACATGATGCTCGTGCTAGGTCGGGATGAGACCATTGCACGGATTTCTGATGCAGCGGCACAGTCCTGACTTCACATTCGGGTAACGCTGCTCCGCTACGACCTGACTCGCGCAGCCTTGCGCGATCACCGCCCGTTTTGTCGGTCAGCGAGCCGGCATTCGTATGATTGAGGAAGGGAAAACATGACCGAGAGCAACAAGACAGCGACTCTGACCGTCCACGGAAAAACCTATGAGTTGCCAGTTCATTCGCCAACGGCCGGACCCGACGTAGTCGACATCCGCAAGCTCTACGGTCAGGCCGGCGTGTTCACCTACGACCCGGGCTTCACTTCGACCGCAAGCTGCGACAGCACCATCACCTATATCGACGGTGAAAAGGGCGAATTGCTGCACCGTGGCTATCCGATCGACCAACTGGCCGAGAAATCGCACTTCCTCGAAGTGTGCTTCCTGCTGCTGTACGGATACCTGCCCAAGGCCGACGAACTGGAAGAGTTCGAAACGACCATCACCCGCCACACCATGATCCACGAGCAGATGCACTATTTCTTCCGTGGCTTCCGCCGCGACGCGCATCCGATGGCTACGATGGTGGGCGTGGTCGGAGCCATGTCGGCTTTCTATCACGACTCGACTGACGTGGGCGACGAGCGCCAGCGCGAAATCGCGACGCACCGCCTGATCGCCAAAATGCCGACAATTGCGGCGATGGCATACAAATACTCGATCGGTCAGCCGTTCATCTACCCGCGCAATGACTTGGACTACGCGTCGAACTTCCTGTACATGTGCTTCGCCGTTCCGGCCGAGGACTACGTCGTCAACCCGATCCTCAGCCGCGCCATGGACCGGATTTTCACCCTGCACGCCGATCACGAGCAGAACGCCTCGACCTCGACCGTGCGTCTGGCTTCGTCGTCGGGCGCGAACCCGTTCGCCTGCATCGCGGCCGGTATCGCCTGCCTCTGGGGCCCGGCGCACGGCGGCGCCAACCAGGCCTGCCTCGAGATGCTGGAAGAGATCGGCAGCGTCGACCGCATCCCCGAGTTCATCGAACGCGCCAAGGACAAGAACGATCCGTTCCGCCTGATGGGCTTTGGTCACCGCGTGTACAAGAACTTTGACCCGCGCGCCAAAGTGATGAAGCAGTCGGCCGATGAGGTTCTGGACTTGCTGGGCATCGAGAACAACCCGAAACTTCAGGTCGCCAAGGCGCTTGAGAAACAAGCACTGGAAGATCCGTATTTCGTCGACAAGAAGCTGTTCCCGAACGTCGATTTCTACTCGGGCATCATTCTCGAGGCGATGGGTTTCCCGACCTCGATGTTCACCCCGATCTTCGCGCTGTCGCGCACCGTTGGCTGGGTCAGCCAGTGGAAAGAAATGATCGCCGATCCTCAGAACAAGATTGGCCGCCCGCGCCAGCTGTACCTGGGCGAAACTCTGCGCGACTACGTCGACATCGAAAACCGCTGAGACAGACAAAAGGCCCCGCCATCGAGCGGGGTCTTTTCTTATTGGAACAGTGACAATTGATCCCCGGCCCGCGCAGGCCGTGCAAAGAGGTCGCAACGCAGTTTGGGAGTTGTGGTCGCCAAGCCAAGTCGCGCAATCGCAGACTTGAACCGCTTGGCGACCATTTCGGCGTAGACTCCCTCGCCGCGCATCCGATGCCCCCACCGCGGGTCGTAGTCCCTGCCCCCGTGCATTTCGCGCAACCGCGCCATGACCTTTTCAGCGCGACCAGGCTCGTGTTCGGACAACCACTCCTGCCACAGTTGCGAGACTTCGCGGGGCAACCGTAGCATGATCCAACTGGCCGCATCCGCGCCGGCGTCGCGGCCCGCCTCCAACAGCGCTTCAAGCTCGTGATCGGTCAGTCCCGGAATGATCGGGGACGTCATGACGCGCACGGGAATCCCGGCCTCGGTCAGCTTTCGGATCGTGCGCAGCCGACGTTTTGGCGCAGGGGCACGCGGTTCCATCCGCCGCGACAGGCCAGAATCCAACGTGGTCAGCGAGATGCCGACCCGGACCAGCCCGAGGGCGGCCATCGGCGCGAGAATGTCGATATCCCGTTCGATCAAAGCACCCTTTGTCACGATCGCAACCGGGTGGTTGAAATCTCTCAGAACCTCCAGGCAGGCCCTTGTGATCGAAAGTGTTTTTTCGATCGGCTGATACGGGTCCGTATTTGTACCCAGCGCAATCGGCGCCACCTTGTACCGCGCGGACGAAAGCTCGCGCGCAAGCACATCAGGCGCGTTCGGACGTGCGATCAGTCGCGTTTCGAAATCCAACCCGGCAGATAGACCGAGATATGCATGTGTGGGTCGGGCAAAGCAGTAGACGCAACCGTGTTCGCACCCGCGATACGGGTTGATCGACCGGTCAAATGGCAGATCGGGTGACTTGTTGTAGGTGATCAGAGACTTCGCGACCTCGTCCCGAACCGAGGTTCGCAAGGGAGGCAGAGGCTCGGGATCCTCCCAGCCGTCATCGACCGCTTCGTGCGCATACGCCTCGTACCGACCAGCGTCGTTCGATACGGCACCTCGCCCGGAAATAGTGTGGCGCAACGGCATGCTTGTTCCCCCTTTGTTCACGCAATTCCTAGCATCTTCGGGTTTCCGCGGCAAGTCTGCCATCACAGTTGCCGGCCTTGTCTCATGCACAGAACCCATGAATACCGCTCAGAAAGATCATGTGAAATTTGGCGTCGAGCGCGGCAAGATTTTCACCTATAGGTCGGTCTCGGAACCGCCGAGGTCGCAATCGTCACAGTCTAACTGCGGCGAAATGGCCAAAACGGGAAAAACAGCCACCAAGGGCGCAAGGCCCGCCAGCTCAGGGAAATGACCCATGTCCGATGAAGAAGACATCGTCCTGTCGGAACTCAACGACGACGAACTCGTCGAACAGATGTTTGATGACCTCTACGATGGTCTGAAGGAAGAGATCGAAGAAGGCGTGAACATCCTGCTGGAACGTGGATGGGCACCTTATGACATTCTGACCAAGGCGCTTGTCGGCGGCATGACTATCGTCGGCCAGGATTTCCGCGACGGCATCCTGTTCGTGCCCGAAGTTCTGCTGGCCGCCAACGCGATGAAGGGCGGCATGGCCATCCTCAAGCCTCTGCTGGCGGAAACCGGCGCTCCGCGCGTTGGCAAGATGGTGATCGGCACCGTCAAGGGCGACATCCACGACATCGGCAAGAACCTCGTCTCGATGATGATGGAAGGCGCCGGTTTCGAGGTTGTCGATATCGGCATCAACAATCCGGTCGAAAACTACCTGGAAGCGCTTGAAACCGAGCAGCCTGATATTCTGGGCATGTCGGCCCTGCTGACGACGACCATGCCGTACATGAAAGTGGTCATCGACACGTTGGTCGAACAGGGCAAGCGTGACGATTACATCGTGCTGGTAGGCGGCGCCCCGCTGAACGAAGAGTTCGGCAAGGCGATCGGCGCTGACGCCTATTGCCGGGACGCGGCGGTTGCGGTCGAAACCGCCAAGGAGTTCGTCTCGCGCAAGCACAACCAACTGGCGGGTTGATCCTGCACGCCTTGTTTTGTCAAAGCCGCCTGTCCGGGCGGCTTTTTCATTTCCGGGCCGTGGCATCACAACGAGATCGAAACTCAGGTGCCGAGTGTGTGATCCCAAAGGCCGCGAACTTGCATCCGGGGCTTTTTCGCAGTCATTTGACATTGGAACCTTGCGGAGGCGAAACATGCCGCAGCACGACATGCCTGACGACAAACGCCTGACGGAAAAGGGCTTTGACGAGATGGATGCACAGCAAAGCATCCTGTTGATCGCCTGCGGCGCGTTGGCGCGCGAGATTCTGGACCTGAAAACACGCAACGGCTGGGACCACCTTGCTCTGACGTGCTTGCCTGCCATCCTGCATGTCTATCCCGAACGGATCACTCAGGCCGTCGAGGATGTCGTCGCCAAGCATCGCGACCAGTATGACCGGATTTTTGTCGTCTATGCCGATTGCGGGACCGGCGGACTGTTGGAGCAGGCCTGTAAACGACTGGGTGTCGAAATGGTGCGGGGACCGCACTGTTATTCCTTCTTCGAAGGTAACGACAAATTCGCCGAACGCGGCGACGATGAGACTACGGCCTTTTACCTGACCGACTTTCTGGCCAGACAATTTGATGCGTTCGTCTGGAAGCCGCTGGGGCTGGATCGGCACCCGGAACTGCGCGACATGTATTTCGGAAATTACACCAAGCTGATCTACCAAGCGCAGACAGATGACCCCGAACTGACCCGTCGGGCACAGGAATGCGCCGATCGGATGGGGCTGGAGTTCGAACGCCGTTTTACCGGATATGGCGATCTCGAGACCACGCTGAAAGACTGGGCCGACGCACGCCCCAATTCTTCCTGATTGGCCCCCGAATGGCGAAACCGGCTCAGGCGTTTTCGCGCGCTACGTCTCGGATTCGGTCGATCATCGCACGCACACCGTTCGACCGCTGGGCCGACAGATGTTCATTCAACCCCAACCGGGCAAGCTCGGCCGCGGCGTCGACCTTCTCCACTTCGGCAACGGGCAAACCGTTGTAAAGCGAGCGCAATACAGCGATCAGACCACGAACGATCAGCGCGTCGCTGTCGCCGTCGAACCGAAAAACGCCATTTTCGATCACCGGATGAAGCCAGACCTGACTGGCGCAGCCATGGACTTTGGTTGCCGGCACCTTCAAGGCGTCATCCAGCGGCTCCATCGCCTTGCCCTGCTCGATCACGTGGCGGTACCGGTCTTCCCAGTCCTCAAGGAACTCGAAATCCTCGACAATCTCCTCAAAGGCAGGCGTGGCCATGAACGTGGGTCCTTCGGTTGCGGTTCTGGTTCTGACCTAAGTCGCTCGATGTCCGGTGTCCACCCCATGGGCGGCTTTTCAAACGACCGAAAGTAGGCTAACCCAGTGCGGGTAATACCTTGCAAAGCTTTGGGTCCATGCAAAAAACTGTTTCCGTCTTTCTTGTCGCCCTGTTGACCCTGTCCGCCTGCAGCAGCTGGCGCGATTCCCGGGCAAACCCGTCGAACTGGTTCGGGAACAGCACGCCTGCCCCGGTCGAGACATCGGCCAGCGACGCAGATGCGCTGGTGCCGAAGCAAAGCTCGGGCCGGGGACTGTTCGCGCGCCCTGAACCCGAAGATACCAGCGTACCGATCACCACCATCACCGAGCTGCGGATCGAGCCGAACGCCTCGGGGGCAATCGTTGTCGCGCAAGGCACCGCCTTCCGCCAGGGCGCCTATGACGCAAAGCTCACCTTCGTCGAATCCGAGGAAAACCGGAAGAACGGCGTTATGGAGTTCGTTTTCCGCGTGAACTACCCGACCTATGCCACTGCGCAGGGGCCCGAACGTACGCGTGAAGTGACCGATGCGGTCAATGTCAGCCGTCAGGACCTTGAAGGCATTCGTCTGATCCGCGTGGTTGGTCAGCAGAACGCCCTGGAATCGCGTCGGCGCTGAAATCAATCTTAAAGGGGGACGACCTGAACAGTTTGTCCCTTCGCTGCCAAGGCAATCTCGCCTCTGCAGAGTTTGAGCGCGTCCTCGCCAAAAACCTCGAACCGCCAGCCGGACATCGCAGCAACGTCACGGTCCCCAGCCGCGATCTGATCCAGCTCCGAGCTGGTCGCGATGAGCTTGGCCGCGACCCCTGCGGTTTCCGTCTTTGACTTCAGCAATACCCGCAGCAGATCAGCCAGCGCGGGGTTCACCTTGATCTTGTCCCGGCTGTTGTCCACCCGGGGAAGATCCTCTGGCGGGCAATTCACACCGGCCTGTACGGCGGCCAGAATACCGTCAGCGATGGCACCTTTGCGCGCTTCGCGCAGCAGCAAACGCGAGCTGCCCAGATCAGCATGCGTGCGTGGTTTGGTCGACGCCAGCTCGACCAGCGCATCATCCTTGAATACACGGCTGCGTGGCACGTTGTTCTGCTGGGCATATTCCTCACGGAACCGGGCAAGCTCCCGCACCACCGCAAGGAACTTGGCCGAGTTGGTTCGGGTCTTGACCCGCCGCCATGCCTCTTCGGGGCGGATGTCATAGGTTGCCGGATCGGTCAGAACGCGCAACTCCTCCGCTACCCAATGGCTGCGCTTGGACTTCTCCAGCTCGGCGGCCAGATGTTCATAGATTTTGCGCAGATGCGTCACGTCCGCCAGCGCATAGGTCTGCTGGGCCTCGCTCAGCGGGCGCCGCGACCAATCAGTAAACCGCGAGGTCTTGTCCAGACCCTGTTTGCAGATTTTGCGAACCAGCGTTTCATAGCCAACCTGTTCCCCGAAACCACAAACCATTGCAGCGACCTGCGTGTCGAATAGCGGCTTGGGGAAAATACCGGCTTCCACCCAGAAAATCTCAAGGTCCTGGCGGGCGGCATGGAAAACTTTGACGACGTTTTCGTTCTGGAACAATTCGTAAAGCGGCTCAAGCGACAGTCCTTCTGCCAGCGGATCGACCAATACCGCGCTGTCCTCGTCTTCAGAGGGCACGGCCAACTGGACCAGACATAACTTGGAGTAGTAGGTCCGCTCGCGCAGGAATTCGGTATCGACGGTCACATAGGGGTGTTGGGCGGCAGCCTTGCAGAAGTCAGCCAACTCTCGCGTGGTTTTGAGGGTCTTCATGCGCTTGCTATTCTTGCTCTTGCTCTGGTCATTGCCCGTTGGTTTCTTCTGCCCCGAGCGCTTGGCCAGACCATAGGCCGAATTGGCCGCTCATGTAAATCTCTGGCGCAAGATCAGGGGAGTAACACCGGTGCGCGATCGCCACGGGCAAAGCGCTCCAGAACCGCCGGATACAGCTTGTGTTCCCAGGCCAGCACCTTCCGAGCAAGCGAATCCGGGGTGTCGCCGGGTTCAACCGGAACCCGGGCCTGCCCCAGGATCGGACCGTCATCCAGCGCCGCGGTGACCTCGTGGACGGTGCAGCCGTGTTCGGCATCCCCGGCGGCGATGGCGCGGGCGTGGGTGTTGAGCCCTTTGTACTTGGGCAGCAGCGAGGGGTGGATATTCAGCATCCGTCCCTGAAAGCGGGACACGAAATCGCCCGTCAGCACGCGCATGAACCCCGCCAGGCAGACGATGTCTGGCTGCGCCTCGAGCAGCGGCTTGCACAACTCGGCCTCAAACGCGGCGCGGTCACCGCCGAACGGCCGGTGATCGACCACGGCTGTGGCAATCCCGCGATCCGCCGCCTTGGCCAGTCCGCCAGCATCTGCATTGTTCGACAGAACCAGACAGGGGCGCGCCGGGTGGTCGCCTGTCATGCTGTCGACCAGCGACACCATGTTCGACCCGCCCCCGGAAATCAGGATGGCGACGCGCTTGTGGCTCACAGCAGCTTGCCTGCGTAGCTGACGCCCGCCCCTTCGGTGACCGATCCGATGCGCGCGACGCTCTCGCCGGCATCCGTCAGCAGGGCGGCCAGGTCATCTGCGCGGTCGGCGGCACAGACGACGATCATGCCGATCCCGCAGTTGAAGGTCTTGAGCATTTCCGCCTCGGCGATGCCCCCGGTTTCCGCCATCCACCTGAACACCGGCGGCAGGTCCCAGGCATTCAGGTCGATTTGCGTACCCAGATCGTCGGGCAGCACGCGCGGCAGGTTCTCGGTCAGCCCGCCGCCGGTGATATGAGCCAGCGCATGCACGCCACCGGCCCGGATCGCGGCCAAGGCGGGTTTGACATAGAGCCGCGTGGGCGTCAGCAGCGCCTCTCCCAAAGGCCCGTCGCAGAAGGGCGAGTCCGCGTCCCATCCCAGGCCCGAGATCTGAACCAGTTTACGCACCAGCGAGTAGCCGTTGGAATGCACCCCGTCCGACGCCAGCCCCAGCAGAACATCCCCGGCCTGCACACCGGCGGGCAGATCGCTGCCGCGCTCCATCGCGCCGACAGCAAAGCCTGCCAGGTCGAAATCGCCATCGGGGTACATCCCCGGCATCTCGGCGGTTTCACCCCCGATCAAGGCACAGCCCGAGCGGACGCAGCCCTCGGCGATGCCTTCGATGATCCGCGCGGCGGTGTCGGTGTCCAGCTTGCCCGTGGCGAAGTAATCTAGAAAGAACAACGGCTCGGCCCCCTGGCAGATCAGGTCGTTCACGCACATGGCCACCAGGTCGATCCCCACACCATCGACCACGCCCGTGTCGATCGCAATCCGCAGCTTGGTGCCCACGCCATCGGTTGCCCCCACCAGGATCGGGTCGGAATACCCTGCCCCTTTCAGGTCGAACAGCGCGCCGAACCCGCCAAGGCCGCTCATGACGCCGGGGCGGTTCGTCCGCTTGGCGGCGGGCTTGATCCGGTCGACCAGCGCGTTGCCCGCATCGATATCCACGCCCGCATCTGCATAGGTGATGCCGTTCTTGCCCGCTGTCATGGCCGTTCCCTCATGAATGCTTTCAGCGCGGGTTAGTCGATTGTGCGCCGCGTTGCAACGGTCAGGCTTGACGCGGCTGTTCTGCGTGGTACCCAAGCGCTCAGGCGGGCCTGTAGCTCAATTGGTTAGAGCAGAGCGCTCATAACGCTTTGGTTGGGGGTTCGAGTCCCTCCGGGCCTACCAAATACGGCCGAAATCACCGCCCGATGATGATGTCTGCGCACAAACCGCCCAAGCGTTCGCTTTGGCTCAAGCGCAAAACACCGCCGTGGACACGAGCGATATCTGCAACGATCGCCAGCCCGAGGCCCACCCCGCTGCCCTGATTCTGGTTCCGCGACGGGTCCAACCGGCTGAACGGCTTAACCGCCTCGGTCCGCTGTTCGGGCGGGATGCCGGGGCCATCATCCTCAACCCGAATGCGCAGCGATTTGTCAGTCAGGGTCATGCTGACCATCGCGTGCGACCCGTAGCGCACCGCGTTGCCGATCAGGTTTTCCACGGCGCGGCGGATTGCAGTCGGACGCAGCATCACTGCACCGTGCCCTTCGGGCGGCAGCAACTCGACACTTTGTCCGGCCCGTTGCGCATCATCCACGATCGAGCGCAGAAGCTCATCCGGACGAACCTCGACCTGCTCGCCCTCGGACGCGCCGCGCGAGAAATCAAGGAAGGCATCCAAGAGTGACTGCATTTCGTTCACGTCCTGAAGCAGCGGCTTTGCATCTTCCTCGGGCAGCATCGACAGGCCAAGCTTGAGCCGGGTCAGAGGCGTTCGCAGGTCATGGCTGACTCCCGACAGCATCAGGGTCCGCTGCTCGATCTGCCGCTCGATCCGGGCGCGCATGTCAAGAAACGCGCTACCGGCGGCCCGCACCTCGACGGCCCCTCCGGGGGTGAACGGCACGACCCGACCGCGACCAAAAGCCTGCGCCGCATCGGCCAGCCGAGTGATCGGCCGCAACTGATTGCGCATGTACAAGAACGAAATCGAGGTCATGATCACCGCAAAGAACAGCATCGTGACGATCAACTGGTGCGGGGCGACCGTCGACAGACGCCGGCGATCGAAGCCAAGCTCCAACACACCCAGATGGGTGTTCAAGAACAAAGTCGCGACCTGACTGTCCGGCAACGATACCGCTACGAGGTTCGGCAGCAGCTCTCGAAGATCAGCGTCGATCTGCGGTGCGATGAAATCATACCAGCGCCGAGGTTCAATAGTAGGCGTTTCGTTGATCCCCAGAAAACGGGCCTGCATGTCCAGCACCCTCAGATCCGGACGCACCGCGGCCAGCGCCTGCTGTTGGGTTTCGGCACCCTGAATGTCTTCCAGAACCAGCCGCACTTCGCGCGACGCCGCCCGGGTCATCTGACCGGTCACATCCTCGAGGTGTTCACGCACGAATGCCACCGACACCACCAACAGAACCACGATCACCGGCAGCACCAGAATCAGGGCCGCCCGGGCATACAAGCTGCGGGGCAAATAGGATTTGAGCCAGCGCGAGGACATGCGCTAAACCTAGCGGGCTGCCCCGCCAAGAGAAAGAGGCCAAGATGCTGCCAGCAGACGATTTCAACCCGAAACCGGGGATCCCTGTCGCCCTGCAGCCGGGCCTCAGGCTATTGCTGGCCCCGAACCCGTCGCCGATGACCTATCTGGGGACAAATACATACCTCCTGGGCACCAGCGACCTTGCCGTAATCGACCCCGGACCGTTGAGCGACAGTCACATGCAGGCCATTCTGGATGCGCTGCAGCCCGGGCAAATGATCAGCCATATCGTGGTCACCCACAGCCACCTGGACCATTCGCCGCTGGCTGCTCCGCTGTCAGAGCGGACAGGTGCCCCGATCTACGCCTTTGGCGGGCCACAGGCAGGGCGCAGCGCGATCATGTCCCAACTGGCCGAGCAAGGCCTCGCCGGCGGCGGCGAGGGAATCGACACGGAATTCCGCCCGGACATCGAGTTGGCGGACGGCGACAGGATCGAGGGGGACGGATGGGGCCTTGAGGTCATTCACACGCCGGGTCATCTGGGCAACCACATCGCGCTGGCCTGGGGAGACGTTTGTTTCACCGCCGATCACGTGATGGGCTGGGCCAGTTCGCTGGTTTCGCCTCCGGATGGCGATCTGACAGACTTCATGAAAGCCTGCCACCGGCTACGCGCACGCGACTGGTCCGTCTTCCATGCCGGACACGGCGCGCCGATCACAGACCCTTCGGGTCGGCTTGACTGGTTGATCCGCCACCGGCTCGAACGTGAGGCACAAATCCTCGACGCGCTGGCCGAGCGCCCGGGCACAGCCCGGGATCTGGCCCAGCGGATCTATGTCGAAACCCCGCCTGCCCTGCTTCCAGCGGCCGAGCGCAACGTGTTTGCCCATCTGGTGGACCTGACCGGAAAAGACCGCGTCGCCCCCCGGGGCGCGCTGTCGGTGCAGACCAGTTTTCATCGCATCTCCTGAACGCACAAAAAATTCGCCCTCGGTGCTTTTCCCCTCTGGACGCCGAAAAACCGGATTGCTATATGCGCCTCAGTTCCGGCGTAGCTCAGCGGTAGAGCAGTTGACTGTTAATCAATTGGTCGTAGGTTCGATCCCTACCGCCGGAGCCAAAATCCTCTGATTTCAGAAGTTTGTGGCGCACCCAACCGCTCGCGTCCCGTGTATGGTCGGTTGCCGATCCGACAGGCCGGGTTTTCAGCTGGTTCCAGGCATACAATCAGCCTGCCCCCAAGGACCTGCGCCGTTAGTTTGGAGTTGGTCTTTCGATCAGCCCAATCCTGTCAATCACACCCGCGAAACATCAGAGAATTTTTCAGCGCCTGTGACGCAAGTTTGGTCCGCCATGCATTTGCACAGCAGATCGTCCGCTACAGTTCGTTTTTGTAGATCACCCCGCCCTTCATGATCAGATCGAAGCGCTCTTCGTATTCGGTCATGACAGACATGTCCTCAAGGGGGTTGCCGTCGATCAGAAGGATATCCGCATGAGCACCTTCCGCAATGACACCCAGCGCCCCGGGATAAGGATTGCGCGGCCCCGACAAGGCAAGCAACTCGGCTGATTTCGAGGTTGCCTGACGGAGTATTTCGGCATTGTCGAACCATTCCGTTCTCAGAGCGAACTCCTCGTTTGCGCGCTTGATCATCTCAGGAGAAGTGATCACGTCCGTGCCGAAGACGATATTCTCGAATCCAAGCTCCTTGGCCATGGTGAACATCTGGTTGATGCCGTCATAGGCTTCGTCATGCTTGGCTTTTTGTTCGTCGTTGTAGCCTGCCGGATGGAATGTGTAGACGATGACCTGCGGCGACAGCCAGGCATCATGCTCCATCATCACGCGCATGGCCTCTTCGCTCATCAGATTGCCATGCTCGATGGACTTCACCCCATTCTCGACGGCGCGGATGATGCCATCCGAGTTGTAGACATGGGCGGTAACGTAGGTGTTCCAGTCTTCGGCCGCCTCGACGGCTGCACGGATTTCGTCTGCCGTGTACTGCGTGGTGTCCAATGGATCAGCAAATGACCCGGTGCCGCCACCGACGGAAATCTTGATCTGCGAGGCCCTGCGGCGCAACACCTCGCGCACGGTTTTCAGAACCTCGTCACGCCCATCGGCAACTGCGACATGGAAGTATTTCATCGGAATGCTGGGCTCGAACACCAATGACCCGGGCTCGTTTGCGTCTGTCCGATGATCCGAGTGGCCCGAGCTCTGCGAGATCATGGGACCCGAAGGATAGACCCGAGGCCCCCTCAGGATGCCCTCGTCTATGGCGCGTTTCAGTGAAAACGAGTTCCCGCCGACATCGCGGACCGTCGTGAACCCCTGCATCAGGTATTGTTCGGCGACGGTTGCGGCAACATAGGCCCAGTATTCGCGATCGGCATTGAATGCGATACCGAACGGCATCTGAAACATCAGATGCGCATGCATGTCGGCAAATCCGGGCATCAGGAACCGACCCTGCGCATCGATCACCGTCGCCCCCTCCGGCGCATCCAGATCAGGGCCAATGGCCGTGATCACGCCGTCTTGGATCAAAACGTCCTGACCCTCGATCAGGTCGGAACGGACACCGTCGAAAATCCGAGCGCCGGTGATCAGGGTTCCGGCCTCTTGGGCGATCCCCGGCGCGGCGAGAACAAAGAAGAAAAGCTTCGCTGCAATCCTGCAAGCTGTCCGCGTCTTGGGTTCCTTTCCGATTTCAACAGGTTCACCGAAGAATGGTGCATTATCGAGAGGCTAGTCTCTTTCTGATCCGGATGAAACGATCACGTCGCGGCCGGTGCGTAGATCAACGCAACGTTTCACTGCCGCACGAAACAACAAACCTGTTCACCCCGATTGAAATCCGAAACGGAAACCTGGGGCGCGCAATTCGTCCAAAGAAAGCAATTTTCGTCTGGACCTCGTCTTTGCAGATTGGTACACGCCCCTCAGTTCCGGCGTAGCTCAGCGGTAGAGCAGTTGACTGTTAATCAATTGGTCGTAGGTTCGATCCCTACCGCCGGAGCCAAAAATCCTTAGAAATCAAGAATTAACCTGCCAAGGCGTCCTTGAATTCATCCCGCAGTTTGCGTTTCAGGACCTTGCCCGTCGCATTGAGTGGCAGCGCGTCGACGAAGACCACTTTGTCCGGCACCTGCCACTTGGCAATCTTGCCGTCGAAAAACTCCAGCAGCTCGGCCTCGGACGGATCTTCGCCCTCGGCCTTGACGGCCACCAGCAGCGGGCGTTCGTCCCATTTGGGATGCGGCACGCCGATCACGGCCGCGGTGGCCAATCTCGGGTGCGCTACGGCAATGTTTTCCAGCTCGACCGAGCTGATCCATTCACCGCCCGATTTGATGATGTCCTTGGAACGGTCGCGGATGGTCATGTAGCCATCGGGGTCCAGCGTGGCCACGTCGCCGGTGGCGAACCAGCCATCCTGCAGAAGATCTTGATCCTGCAGCTGGAAATAGCTGTCCAGCACCCAGTGTCCGCGCACCATCAGGTCGCCCTGCGTGACCCCGTCATGCGGCAGGTCGTTGCCGTCGTCATCGACGATCTTCAGTTCGACCCCAAAAGGTGGACGACCTTGATTCTCGCGCAGTTTGTGCTGTTCCTCGATCGGCAGCTTGCGATGCTTGGCCAGCGGGATGTTGGCGGTGCCCAGCGGGCTCATCTCGCTCATCCCCCAGGCATGCACGGTGTCGACGCCGTATTTTTCCCGGAAGGTCTCGATCATCGAGGGCGGGCACGCCGCGCCGCCGATCACCGTACGTTCGAGGCTTTCCAGCCTGGTGCCGCATTTGGCGGCATGGGCCAGCAGGCCCTGCCAGATCGTGGGAACCCCCATCGCCAGCGTCACGCCATAGGTGTCGATCAGGTTCACCAGCGCCTCGCCATGCAGGTCCGGCCCGGGCAGCACCATCTGCGAACCGGACATGGCGCAGCCATAGGGCGACCCCCAGGCGTTGACGTGGAACATGGGCACCACCGGCATCACCACATCCATCGCCGAATACCCGATCACGTCGCGGGTGTTCGAGGCAAAGCTGTGCAGAACGGTCGAACGGTGCGAATACAGCACGCCTTTGGGGTGGCCGGTCGTGCCCGAGGTGTAGCACAGGCTCGAGGCGGTGTTTTCATCGAAGACCGGCCATTCGAAATCGGCGTCGCCGGTCTCGATCAACTCGTCATAGAATTCCAGTCCGGGGATCTGCTGCAGTGCGTCCTCGCTGCGCGGTCCCATCAGGACGAAATGCTTCACTTCGGTCAATTGATCGCGGATCGCGGCAACCAGCGGGATGAAGGTGGCGTCGAAGAACAGCACCCGGTCCTGCGCATGGTTGATGATGTAAACCAGCTGTTCGGGGAACAGGCGCGGATTGATCGTGTGGCAGACGAACCCGGCACCCGAGGCGGCATAGTAGATTTCCAGATGCCGGCGGTTGTTCCAGGCCAGAGTGCCGATCCGATCCTGCGGCTGCAGGCCCAGTTTGGTCAGCGCTGACCCCATGCGCCCGGCATTGGCGGCGATCTCGCCCCAGTTCGTCCGGGTGACGGTTCCGTCGGTTTCGACCGACACGATCTCGGTCTGACCATGATAGCGCGCAGCATGATCGATCAGTGACGAAATCAACAGCGGCTGCGTCATCATCTGTCCTAGCATGGACATCCTCCCATTCATCGCGCCGGCCTGATGCGGCGTCTGTTGCGGCCAGGCGACACGGCGGCATGGCCGGCCCCAGGGCTTCTCCTCGGGGCCGATCCTGCCAATCATTTAATTGTCTGACAATAAAAGAATGCGGCCTGCCGTGGCGGCAGGCCGTCAGATTTGCAGGGCTTCAGCCCCGGTGCCGCAGCGCATAGGCCACAAGTGCGGCGGTCGAGCCGTCCTTGCCCTCGGTGCCCGCATCGCCATCGACGATTGGCCCCAGCGAGGTGGCCAACTCCTTGCCCAGCTCCACCCCCCACTGGTCGAACGAGTTGATGCCCAACAGCACGCCTTCGACGAACACCCGGTGTTCATACAGCGCAATGATCTGGCCCAGAACGAAGGGCGTCAGCTGCGGATAGATCAGCGTGGTCGAGGGCCGGTTGCCCGGGAACACGCGATGCCGGGCCTGACGCTCCAACTCGTCGCCATGCAGGCCCATCTCGGCCATGCGCGCTCGCGCTTCCTCAAGCGACCGGCCACGCATCAACGCCTCGGACTGAGCCAGGCAGTTGGCCAGCAGCAGACGGTGATGATGGGCCAGTTCGGGCTCGTGGCCTTCGGCGGCCACCATGAATTCGCAGGGGATCACGTCGGTGCCCTGATGAATCAGTTGGTAAAACGCGTGCTGCCCGTTGGTGCCGGGCTCACCCCAGACCACCGGCCCCGAAGGCACACTCAGCGCCGAGCCGTCCATGGCCACCGATTTGCCGTTCGATTCCATCTCGAGCTGCTGGAAGTAGGCCGGCAGCCGCAGCAGCCGTTGGTCATAGGGCAGAACCGCGCGGCTGGCATGACCCAGCACCTGACGGTGCCAGAAGCCCACCAGCGCCAGCATCACCGGCATGTTCTCGGCCCAGCCCGCGGCGCGGAAATGCACGTCCATCGCCTGCCCGCCGCGCAGGAACGCGTCGAAGGCGTTCGAGCCCACCGCAATCATCACCGGCAGTCCAACCGGACCCCAGACCGAATAGCGCCCGCCGACCCAATCGGCGAAGCCGAACACGCGGTCAGACGGGATGCCGAAGTCCGCCGTCTTGTCCACGGCGCTGGACACGGCCGCGAACTGCCGCCCCGGGTCGCCGCCGCCGTCCAGCATCCAGGCCCGCGCCGTCCGCGCGTTGGTCATGGTTTCGATGGTGGTAAATGTCTTGGACGCCACGATCACCAGCGTCCGCGTCGGGTCCAGTTCGCGCAGCGTGTCGGCGATGTGCGCGCCATCCACGTTCGAGACATAGTGCAGGCGCGGCCCGTCGTGATAGGGCGCCAGCGCCAGCGTCGCCATCACCGGCCCAAGGTCCGAACCGCCGATGCCGATATTCACCACGTCGGTAAAGCTGCCCCCTGCCCCCTGGGCCGTTCCGCCCCGGACCTCTTCGGCGAACACGCGCATGCGCTGCAGGGTGTCCAGAACGTCGGGCATCACGTCCTGGCCATCAACCTCGACCGGGCCGCCGTCCAGATTGCGCAGCGCCGTATGCAGCACCGCGCGGCCCTCGGTCTCGTTGATCTTGTCGCCGCGGAACATCGCGTCGCGCCGCTCGGCCAGACCGGCTTGATCGCACAGGTCGATCAGCGCCGCGCGGATGTCCGCGGCGATCAGGGTCTTCGAATAGTCGAACAGCAAATCGCCGGTCGAGGCCGAGAAGCTCTGCGCCCGGTCGGGATCCTGCGCGAACAGGTCGAGGATGCGGGTATCCGCCGCCTGCGCGGCAAGGGTTCTGAGAGTGTCCAGTTGCATGAGATCAATCCGCCCAGTGTACCGTCATTCCATCCAAGACTGCCGCAATTGGCGCCTCCTCGGGCGGCAGGCTCATGGCACGCTCAAGCGCTGCGCGCTTTTTTTCACCATAGATGACCAGGTGTTTGGACAGGGCACCATCCAGAACCGGACCCGTCAGGGTGATGCGCGTCTCGGGCTGCGTCTGCGGGCGAGCAACGGCCAATGCCGGTGCGTTGCTGGCCAATGCCTGCGCCAGCCCCTCCATCCCCGGAAACAACGAGGCCGTATGCATGTCGTCGCCCATTCCAAGAACCAGCACCGCCAACGGGCGCAGCGGCTCGATCAGAGCTTCGATTTGGGGCAGAACCTCTTCGGGCGCCTTGCCGGGAATGTAGAGCGGGACATAGTCCGCCGCCGCCGCCCGGTTGGTCAGAAGACGGTCGCGGATCAAGCGTTCGTTAGACCGGTCACTGTCCGCCGGGACGCAGCGTTCGTCGGTGGGCAGAACACGGACACGCTCCCATTCAAGATCCGCGGCGCAGAGGCTGTCGAAGATCGGTCCGGGCGTGGTGCCGCCGGGAACCGCAAAAGCCACGACATCGTTGTGCAGCAGTGCGGCCTCCAACTCGCCTGCCAGAACGTTGGCAACATCAATGGCCAGCATGTCCCTGTCGGCATATTCCTGAATCTTCATGGCTTGATCCCTTGCCAATGGCGACCGTCGCGTTTCATCAGCAGTTCGGCGTCGCCGGGACCGGTACTGCCGCTGTCATAGGGTTTAGGCACGTCGCCGCGCGCCTGCCACCCCGCAATGATCGGGTCGGTCCAGGCCCAGGCGGCCTCGACCTCGTCTCCGCGCATGAACAGTGTTTGATTGCCTCGGATCACGTCCATCACCAAACGCTCATAAGCATCCGGCGCTTCCTGGTTTTCGGGCCCGAGCGCTTCGGCAAAACTCATATCCAACGGGACGTCGATCAAACGCATTCCGCCCTGCCCCGGCTCTTTGATCGTGACTTTCAGCGTTATGCCTTCGTTCGGTTGCAGGCGGATCGACAACGTGTTGGCATGCCGCCCGGCCTCGGCCCCGAAGATCGAATGCGGCGCATCCTTAAAGATGACGTTGATCACCGAGGACCGCGCCACCAGCCGCTTGCCGGTGCGCAAGTAAAACGGAGTCCCCGCCCACCGCCAATTGCTGACATGCGCCCGCAGCGCCACATAACTTTCGGTGGTCGAGCGCGGATTGCCCACCGCTTCGCGGTAGCCCGGCCCGTCGGGACCACCCGAATACTGCCCACGCACGATGTGGTGCGGCTGCACCGGGTCCAGCGCGCGGATTACCTTGAGCTTTTCATCGCGCACGGCGTCCGAATCGAACTTGGCAGGCGGCTCCATCGCGATCAGGCACAGAAGCTGCATCAGGTGGTTTTGCACCATGTCGCGCATTGCCCCAGCGCGCTCGTAATACTCTTCGCGACCATCCACGCCGACGGTCTCGGCGACGGTGATCTGGATATGGTCGACATACTGACTGTTCCACAGCGGCTCGAACAGCATGTTGCCGAACCGGACTGCCATCAGGTTCTGGACGGTTTCCTTGCCCAGATAATGATCGATCCGGTAGATTTGGTTTTCGCTGAAATATGAGGCCAGCGTGGCATTCAACGCCCGCGCGCTGTCCAGGTCGTGACCGAACGGCTTTTCGACGACGATCCTCGTCTGCTCGTTTGCCAGACCGTGCTGGCGGATTTTTTCCGCCAACGGGGCGAACAATCCGGGTCCGACCGAGAAATAGAAGGCGCGGATCCGCGAATCCGTCAACAGACCTGAAAGGTTTTCCCACCCATCATCAGAGCTGGCATCCAACCGCAGATACTGCAGCCGGTTCAGGAACCCATCAAGGTTGCCGGGATCTGCCGCTTGACGAGGTGCGTGCTGGGCCAGCGACTCGGCGACGATCGCACGATAGCCCGCCTGATCATGTGCGGACCTTGCTGCGGCGATTATCCGAACATCGTCATTCCACTGTCCCGCGCAATAACGACGAAACAAGGCAGGCAAAATCTTGCGCTGCGCCAGATCCCCGGTGCCACCAAAAATGACCAGATCAAATGGGTCGACGGGTATAACGCGAGAAACCATGAGCCGTCCTTAACGCGCCATCGCCGGCATGTCCAATGTTAGCGCAATCATATCCTGGACTTTCTCTGGTTTTCCAATCTGTACCAATCGTGTGCGCCGCACCGGACCGCCACCGAAACGCACAAGAATATTCAACCGCTCAACGCGTCCGCCGTCAACGGATTGCCAAGATCTGGTTGTGTTCAGAAATTATGAGAGTGAGTAACCTGCGCCGAAACGCAGGTCGGCATTCATTCGATGATCCATCGGCCGGATCAAGGCGCATTGGCCTTTACCGCAACCTGACCGAAACGCTAGTTCAGCCGGTATTCTCCGACGACGTTCCGCCATTCTCCGGGTGCGATCATCTTGCGGTGGGTAAAGCGCACCGAATGCAGCGGACCCTCGATTTCGCGCTGCCAGAACTCGATGAAATTGAACAGCTTGGGATGATCCGGCGCCAAGTCGTAATCCTGCCAGATGAACGTGTTCAGAACATGGATGTAATCCGGCATGCGATAGAAGATTTCAGCCGTTGTCAGGCCATACCCCTTCAGCATCAATTCGGTTTCGTTTTTCTCCATTCAGACCTCCAGATTTCCTCAAAGGTCCCTTCAGGGTAACATGATTCCTTTTCAATCCGTATTAAAACAATGTGTTACCCGAAAAACACCGCGGTTTCAGGCCACTTCCGGGTTGCTTGCTTGCACCCTATGTGCCGGGTCTGATAAGATGCATCCACAAGATATAGACCCAGCACAAAAAACGGGCAGTTTACGTGAGCGATACGCCAGAAATCCCCGAAAACATGGATGAAACCCCGCCCGAGCGCCCGGTTTACGACGGCCCGACGGTATCCATCGAATCCGAGATGCGGACGTCCTATCTGGACTATGCGATGTCGGTCATCGTGTCCCGTGCGATCCCCGATCTGCGCGACGGCTTGAAACCGGTGCATCGGCGCATCCTCTATGCGATGCACGAGACCGGGAACACCCATGACAAAGCTTACCGCAAATCGGCCCGTCCCGTGGGCGATGTGATGGGTAAATACCACCCGCACGGTGACAGCGCGATCTATGACGCGCTGGTGCGGATGGCGCAGGATTTCTCGATGTCGCTGCCGCTGCTGGATGGTCAGGGCAACTTCGGCTCGATGGACGGCGACAACCCGGCGGCCATGCGCTACACCGAGGTCCGCATGGACAAGCCCGCCGCCGCTCTGCTGGCGGATATCGAGAAAGAGACGGTAGATTTCCAGGACAACTACGACGGCAAGGACAAGGAACCCACCGTCCTGCCCGCGCGGTTCCCGAACATGCTGGTCAACGGCGCCGGCGGCATCGCGGTGGGTATGGCCACCAACATCCCGCCGCACAACCTGGGCGAAGTGGTCGACGCGACGCTGGCGCTGATCGACGATCCGGACCTGACCAGCGAACAGCTGATCGAATACATCCCCGGCCCCGATTTCCCCACCGGCGGCGTGATGCTGGGCCGGTCCGGTGCGCGCAAGGCCTATCTGGAGGGCCGTGGCAGCGTCATCATCCGCGCCAAAACCCGCGTCGAGGAGCTGCGCAAGGACCGCTATGCCATCATCGTGGACGAGATCCCCTATCAGGTGAACAAGGCCTCGATGATCGAGAAGATCGCCGAAGCCGTGCGTGAAAAGCGCATCGAAGGCGTCAGCCACGTTCAGGACGAATCTGACCGCAACGGCGTGCGGGTGGTGGTCGAGCTGAAGCGCGACGCAACGCCCGAGGTGGTGCTGAACCAACTTTACCGGTTCACGCCGATGCAGACCTCATTCGGCTGCAACATGCTGGCGCTGAATGGCGGTCGCCCCGAGCAGCTGACCCTGCGCCGGTTCCTGACCAGCTTCATCGACTTCCGCGAAGATGTCGTTGCCCGCCGCACTGCATACGACCTGCGCAAGGCACGGGAACGCAGCCATATCCTGTGCGGTCTGGCCGTAGCGGTCTCGAACGTGGACGAGGTCGTTGCCACGATCCGGTCCTCGGCCGACGCGGCAGAGGCGCGCGAAAAGCTGATGACCCGCCGCTGGCCCGCAGCCGAGATCGAGAGCTATCTGCGGCTGATCGACGATCCGCTGTCAAAGATGAACGACGACGGCACCTACAACCTGACCGAGGTTCAGGCCCGCGCGATCCTTGATCTGCGCCTGCAACGCCTGACCCAGATTGGTGTCAAAGAGGTCACGGACGAGCTGGAAGACCTGGCCGCCAAGATCAAGGAATACCTGGACATTCTGTCCTCGCGCGAGCGCATCATGAGCATCATCGCCGACGAGCTGCGCGAGGTTCGAGAGCAGTTCGCAGTGCCGCGCCGCACTGAAATCGTCGACTGGTCCGGCGATATGGAAGACGAGGACCTGATCGAACGCGAGGACATGGTCGTCACCGTGACCTCGGGCGGCTACATCAAGCGTACGCCGCTGGCCGACTTCCGCGCGCAGAAGCGCGGCGGCAAGGGTCTGTCGGGGATGCAGACCAAGGAAGAGGACGTCGTAACCAATCTGTTCGTGGCGAACACGCATACGCAACTGCTGTTCTTCACCACCGATGGGATGGTCTACAAGCTCAAGACATGGCGCTTGCCTCAATCTGGGCGCACCGGCAAGGGCAAGGCCATCGTCAACATCCTGCCGATTCCCACGGGTGTTTCGATTGCGGCGATCATGCCGGTCGATGTGCCGGATGAAGAATGGGAAAACCTGCAGATCGTCTTCGCCACCAGTGCCGGCGATGTGCGCCGAAACGCGCTGAGCGATTTCACCAACGTCAAGCGCAACGGCAAGATCGCGATGGATCTGCCCGAGGGTGTGGAACTGGTCAACGCGCGCATCTGTTCCGAGGATGACGACGTGATGCTGGTCACCAACTCCGGCCGGGCAATCCGCTTCCCGACCACTGCCGTGCGCGTGTTCAAGGGCCGCAAATCGACCGGTGTGCGCGGCATCAAACTGACGAATGGCGATCGAGTCGTCTCGATGTCCGTCATTCGCCACTTCGAGGCCACGGCAGACGAGCGCGCCGCCTACCTGAAGATGCGCCGCCTGATGGCAGGTGTCACCGAAGAGACCGAAACCGACGAAGACGAAGGCAACGCAGACAGCATCCTGCCTCAGGAGCGCTATGCCGAGATGTCTGCGGCGGAAAACCTTATCCTGACTATCACGGCCGGCGGGTCGGGCAAGCTCAGCTCGTCGCATGACTACCCGGTGCGCGGCCGCGGTGGAATGGGCGTGATGGCGATGGACAAGGCGATGCGGGGCGGCCCGCTGGTGGCCTCGTTCCCCGTCGAAATCGACGACCAGATCATGCTGGCCACGTCCAAGGGGCAGTCGATCCGGGTTCCGGTCGACGGTATATCGTTCCGGTCCCGCAGTGCGGGCGGGGTCAAGGTGTTCAACACCGGCAAAGGCGAGGAAGTCGTCAGCGTCGCTTGGATCGCAGACCAGGGTGACGAGGAAGACGATAGCGAAACGTAAGGATGGCCGCCTCTGATCGGCGGCCCTCATTTCAACGACGACGGAGCGGCTCTGCAACAGCAGCCGCTCCTTTTCGTTTCGGCGAATGTCGAAGCGTTCTTTCTGGGGTCAAGCCGGGTTTTGCGGTAGGCTCATCCAATGAGACCCGAACCCAGACTGGACATCATCGGCGCCGCCCTCGCCGACCCAACCCGCGCACGCATCCTGTGCAAACTGATGGACGGGCGGGCGTTCACCAACAAAGAGTTGTCCTGCGCAGCCAACATAACGCCACCAACTGCAACGGCCCATCTCAAGCAGTTGGAGCGGGCCGGCCTGACCACTTCGATACGCAGCGGCAGGCATGTCTATCACCGGATCGCAAGCGCACAGGTCGCATCGGCTTTGGAAAAGCTGTCCACGCTAACCCCCAGCGATCATGTCCGGCGGGCCGCGAAACCGGACTTGGGCGTTCTGTTGGCCCGTTGCTGCTATAACCATCTTGCCGGGCGTCTCGGTGTGTGGATCACGGACAACCTGCTGGATACGGGCGTTCTGCAACTGGCACATGGGGCACTGGCGCCGGGTCCGCGATATCACGCGTTTCTGACCGATCTCGACCTGGACCCACCGCGGGTCAGCGCCCACCGGCCGGTCGCCAAATTCTGTCTGGACTGGACGGAACGCCGAAATCACATCTCAGGTTCCTTGGGAATCGCGATTCTGGAAAAAGCTCTGAAAGACAAATGGCTGACGCGCCAAAGGTCCAGTCGCGCCTTGACCATCACGCCGGAAGGCAAGATCGCTCTTGCTCGCCATTTCGGCCTGTCGGACTCCGCGTTTGATTGCCTCGGGTCGTCGGTTCGGTCGATGGCGAAGCGATAAGTCACACTTGAGATACAAACCCGGTCATTTTGACGTTGCTTGGTTAGGAGACTGGAATGACCCAAAAACCACAGGACACCGAACGATATCTGACAGACGAAGGTTGGCGCGTGATCGTTCAGGTTCCCGAGGACCGCGCGCAGGCGGTGATTGATGCCGTTCTGGCCGAAGCCAACCTTGTTTACGGCGATTATGATCGCGTCACCTTCCGGTCGACGCCCGGAACGCAGAGCTTTCGGTCACTCGGGACCGGACGCAATGCCGTCACCTGCGACACGGTGGATGTTCCCTGCGTCGAAGTCTCGTTCTTTCTGGATGTGTCGGACGGCGTGCGTTCGAAGGTGCTGCGCACAATCTACGCGGCCCATCCCTATGAAGAACCGGTGATCCTTCTGCACCCGTGTTTTCGAACGCTGCACATCCGTGGGCAGGACGAAGACAACCCGAACCGGTTCTGGAACCGGCCTCTGGAAGACTGGGTGCCTGATGCACACCGCAGCTAGATGACCCCTATCATACCCATAGCGGTCATCTTTCCAGGTCATAGACCGTAGAGCGTGCCGAATTTGTCTTCGAGATAAGCCAACAAAGGCTCGGGTCCGGGCTCCATGCCGCTGGCGCGGCGGATGACGTCGCGTGGGGCATACAGACCGCCATGCTGCTGAACATGCTCGCGCAGCCAGCCGGTTGCAGTGGCGGTATCGCCCTGCGCCAGTTGATCGTCCAAGCTTGGAACTGCCGCTCGGAGAGCCTGATACAGACAGCCTGCGTACACATTGCCCAGCGAATAGGTCGGGAAGTAGCCAAACAGACCGACCGACCAATGCACGTCCTGCAGACACCCGTTCGAAGGCTTGTCGACCGCATAGCCGAAATCGGCATGGAAGCGGTCGTTCCACGCGGCCTCGAGGTCCTTCACCTGCAGTTCGCCCGACATAAGTGCGCGCTCCAGATCGAACCGCAGCATTACGTGCAGATTGTACTGAACCTCGTCCGCTTCGGTTCGGATGTATCCGTTGTGCACCCGGTTTACGGCGGCATAGAAGGCATCTTCATCTGCTATGCCGAAATCACCGAAGGTGTCCATCATCTGCCGGAACAGCCAGCCCGTGAAGGCGCGCGAGCGGCCCAGCTGATTTTCATAGATGCGGCTCTGGCTTTCATGAACGCCCATTGACACGCCCTGGCCCAGCGGTGTCAGCGCGTAGGCCGGGTCGATGCCCTGCTCATAGCAGGCGTGCCCGACCTCATGGATGGTCGAATAGAAACAGTTGAACGGGTCGGTTTCGCTGGTCCGAGTGGTGACGCGCACGTCGTCGCCGCTGCCCGAACAGAACGGGTGTACGGCCTTGTCCACCCGCCCCCGGTTCAAGTCGTACCCGAAAGTCTCCGCCAGCTTTTGCGTCAGCTTCATCTGGGCCGCTTCGTCAAACGTTCCGGTCACGCCCGCGGGGGACGGCCGGTCAAGAACCGCGGAGCGCAGCGCAACCAGACGCGGGCGCAGGGCGTCGAAGATGTCGGCGATCTGGGCAGCGGTCGTGTAGGGCTCGTAATCCTCGACCAGCGCGTCATAGACATCGCCGCCCTGCGCCAGAGCCGCCCCTTCCTCGCGCCGCAGCGCCACGACTTCCTCCAGAACCGGAAGAAACGCGGCAACATCCTCGTCGGCGCGGGCCTGTGCCCACTTGCCCTGCGCGGCCGATGTCACGCGGGCGATGGCCGTGGCCAGATCAGCGGGCACCTTGACCGTGCGCTCGTATGTGCGGCGGATTTCGCGCAGTTGCGCCTGACCGACCTCGGTGTCGGCATGGGCGTTTTCCAGCCACTCGGCCACGCGCGGATCCGAACGGCGCGCATGCAACACGGCTTCGATTGCGGCCATCTCCTCGGCGCGCTGGTTGGCGGCCCCGCGCGGCATGACAGTCTCCTGGTCCCAGCCCAGGCGCCCGGCGATCTGTGCTAGGGCCGAGGTTTCGCGCTGAAAGGCCATCAGGTCATTGAATGCAGTCATTGGGTCAAGCTCCGCGCAGCGAGGTTGCGATGGGATAAGCGGTCAGGAACCGGGCGCGCAGGATCAGGGTCCAGACGACCACGGCCATAAACTGGTGAAAGATGGCGATCTGCCAGGGCGCGCCATAGACCACGGTGAGGATGCCTACGACCACCTGCAGCGAAAGCGCCGCGAACATGGCGTTGAAGGCGAACCGGGTCTGCGGGTGGGCGCTGCTGCTGCCGCGTCGCCAGACGAAGATGCCGAAGGCGAACAGCACATAGCCCACGCAGCGGTGGATGAACTGCACCAGCCCCGGACTTTCGAAAAAGTTGCGCCACATCGGTTCAAGCGCGGTGGCGTCCGGCGGCAGCAGTTGCCCGCCGATCAGCGGCCAGTCGGTATAGGACCGGCCGGCGTCGATACCCGCCACCAATGCGCCGATCAGGATCTGCAGAAAGGCAAAGTGCAGCAGCCCGGTCGACAGCGAGAACAGCCGCGCCTCTTTCGCGCGACGGGCCTGCATCAGGTCGCGTTCCTCGCGCCCCAGCATGAAGATGTACCAGGCCAGAAAGCCCAGGATCACGAACGCGAGGCCAAGATGGGTGGCCAGACGATAACTGGCGACCGCGGTCATCCCCTCGCCCTGCGTCACCCCCGAGGCCACCATCCACCAACCGACGGCGCCCTGAACGCCGCCCAGCAGTCCGGGGATCGCAAGGCGCCCGGTCCAGCCTGCGGGGATCTTGCGCAGCACCAGAAAGCCAAAGAACCCAAGCGCCCAGACCAGGCCGATCACACGGCCCAGCTGCCGATGACCCCATTCCCACCAGTAGATGGTCTTGAAGTCATCCAACTCCATCCACTGGTTCATGATGCGCCACTGGTCGATCTGTTTGTACTTGTCGAACTCGGCCTGCCAGTCCGCCTCGGACATCGGCGGGATCGCCCCGGTGACTGGGCGCCATTCGGTTATCGACAGGCCGCTGTCGGTCAGGCGGGTCAGCCCGCCCACCGCGATCATCATGACGACAAGCGCGAACAGGATCATCAGCCAGATACGGATGGCCTTGCGTGCGCCACCCCGGCCGCGGTCGATCATGCCGGGCTGGACCGTTCCCTGCTTTTGTTCACCCGAGACTTCTTCGAAGATGCTGCGCTTGCCGCTCATGCCGTCCTCATGTCCTTGATTTTCCCGCAAGCTAGGGCCAGTGCCCGGGAAGGTCCAGCCTCAGCCCTTGTCCTTCCAGCGGACCATCTGACGCATGATCCCGTGCAGCATCTGCACATCGGCCCGCGTCATGCGCATGCGCGACCACAGGTTGCGCAGGTTCACCTTCATCCCTTCGGCCTTTTCCGGCGGGTAGAAGAACCCGGCCTCCTCCAGCCGCTGTTCGTAGTGTTCTACCAGTTTCTCGACCTCGATGCCGGTGGCCCAGTCGCCTTTGCCCAGATCGGTGGCCTCGTGCACCACGTCGCCGGTCTGGCGCATCCACTCATAGGCGGTCAGCAACACGCACTGCCCCAGGTTCAGCGAGGCGTATTCGGGGTTCACCGGCACCGAGATGATCGCATTGGCCTTGGCGATGTCTTCATTCTCCAAACCGGCCCGCTCAGGCCCGAACAGCACGGCCACCTTTTCGCCCGCCGCCACCTTTTGGGCCGCGATCTGCATGGCACGCTCGGGGCTGTAGACGGGTTTGGTCAGGCCACGCTGACGGGCGGTGGTGGCGAAAACGTATGTGCGGTCGCCCAACGCGCCGGCCAGATCGTCGAACAGTTGCGCCTCGTCCAGCAGCCGCCCGGCACCGCTCGACATGGCCACGGCCTTGGGGTTGGGCCAGCCGTCGCGCGGGGCGACGATACGCATCCGGTCCAGGCCGAAATTCCACATCGCCCGCGCCGCGGCGCCGATATTTTCGCCCATCTGCGGGCGGACAAGCACGAATGAGGGCTGGGGTCTGTCTCTGGACATTTTGATCTCCGAAAGTTGCGCCTGCCATACTGCCGCCGCTGGCACAGGGCAAGCCCGGCCGCCCTGCCCGATTGCAAATCACGCGCTCTGCGGGCAATAAAGTTTGCTTCGCCGCCGCAATCGGCTAAACCGCGCCAAAGACCAACCGCGAAGGATCCGCCAATGGACACCCCCGAGCAGCCTCAGATCTATCTGATCACCCCGCCGACCATCGACCTGGCCACCTTTCCCGACCGGCTGGCCCGCGTTCTGGACGGGACCGAGATCGCCTGCATCCGGCTGGCGCTGGCCGGCAGCGACGAGGACGCCATCGCCCGCGCGGCCGACGCCTGCCGCGAGGTGGCCCATGCGCGCGACGTGGCGCTGGTGATCTCGAACCATGTCCTGCTGGCGCAACGGCTGGGGCTGGACGGGGTGCATCTGGAGGATGCGGCCCGCTCGGTCCGGGCCGCGCGCAAAGAGCTGGGGGCGGATGCCATCGTCGGCAGTTTCTGCGGAACCTCGCGCCATGACGGGATGACCGCGGGCGAAGCCGGGGCCGACTATGTGGCCTTAGGGCCCGTGGGGGACGTGTCGTTGGGCAAAGGGACCCGCGCCGAGCGTGGTCTGTTCCAATGGTGGTCCGAGATGATCGAGGTTCCGGTTGTCGCCGAAGGCGGCCTGACACCCGAACTGGTTGCCGAACTGGCTGAATGTACCGACTTCTTCGGTATCGGAGACGAGATCTGGACCGCAGAGGACCCGCTCAGCGCGCTGAACACGCTGATCGCGCCAATAAAAACCGGCGGTTAGGACATAACCGCCCAGTACAGCCCCAAGGCCGCCAACAACAGCGAGGCGACTGTGGAAATTCGGCCGCGCAGCCTGGGCGAATCCGGCAAGAGCACGGTCAGGGTGGCGAGGATCAGGATCGCGACTCCGCTCAGCGCCAACAGGATGCCAGCTGCAAAACCCAGCACCGCCGGCGCGACATGGTGCGGCGGCACACCCAGGCGCGACGATGCTTCTGACAGTGTCAGGCCAAGGACCGCACCGGCCGCCAAAAGGAACAGCACACGCCAGCCCCCCAACCGGTCGGTGACGAGGTTCCAAAGCGCCAACAAGGCGATGGCCGCCGGCACGACTGGCCACGGCAGGAACGGGCTCGCATTCAACACGTCGAACATCCCAAGCGGCAGCGTCACCACTACGCCCAGCCCCAGCGCGGCAAGCTGAACAAGGACAGGGCGCAATTTCAGGGACAAGAAAACCAGCACCGAGGACAGCGCCAGAAGCTTTGCCCCCGCGCCCGCGACATGCAGTAGCCCGGCCCGAAAAAAAGCCTCGGCCGCTTTCTGGGCACCCAGCCCGGCTCCGCCTGCCAAGGGAATGCGAGGACTGACCTCGCCGCCGCTCAGAAACCCGGTATAGGGCGCCTCGACCCCTTGTTGGCGCAAGACCACGGGGCCGATCCCTTCGGGCCAGGTCAGGCGCAGGCTGCTTGCATCAGGCGGCAGAGGACCGGCCAGCAGCACTCGGGAAATCCGCGGCACGTCCGGGTTGCCGACCACCGGAATACTTGCGCCTTCATAGGACAACGCAACCGGCCCGTTCACGTCGATCTGCAAGGATTGCTTCCAATCCGTTACAAAATCGTGGACGTGTTCCTCAAGCTCGGACGAGACAAGCCGGCGCAGCTGTGAGTAACGCGCGCTCCCGCCGTCGCCGCCCTGCGCGACTTCTTGCGGATCGACCCCGGCCAGAACGGCCTCGGCGTTCAAGGCGATTTCGACCAGAAGCCGACCGTCCCGGACCTGAAAGTCAACGATTGTCCGTCCGCTTTGTTGCGCCCATGCAGGCATTGCCAAAAAAATAAATGCCAGCAATGGCGCAATTATCCAGGCGCGAAACCGCAGGAAGGTCAGCAAACGGATATTGAGACCCATCCGAAAATATCCAAAAGAACCAAAAAACACTGTGTCCGAGTGTTTCGTCCTTCCAAACAATTGGCAAGCCAAATCGCCGACGTGGACCCAGCCCGCGCAGCTTCCGGCTTGCGCGCGCCCTGCGCCTGCGGCATGACGAGGAAATGACTCAGAACAGCGACATCCTGTGTATCGGATCCGTCCTGTGGGACGTGATCGGACGATCCGCCAGCCACATGCGGCAAGGATCGGACGTGCCCGGCCGCATCACGCGCCTGCCCGGTGGCGTGGCGATGAACATCGCCATGACCCTTGTGCGCTTCGGCATGACCCCGACCCTTCTGACCGCCATCGGCAGCGACCCCGAGGGCGACGAGCTGGTCCATGCCTGCAAGCGGCTGGGCATGGACACGACCCATATCTATCGCTCGCAGGACCTGCCCACCGACCGTTACATGGCGGTCGAAGGCGCAAACGGACTGATCGCCGCCATTGCCGACGCCCATTCGCTGGAGGCCGCCGGCGCCAAGATCCTGCGCCCCCTGATCCATGGCCCGCTGGGCTATGAAAACACCCCGTTCGAAGGGCAGATCGCGCTGGACGGCAACCTGACGCTGGACCTTCTGGAAGAAATCGCCGTCAGCCCGGCCTTCGCCCGAGCCGACCTGCGCGTGGCCCCGGCTTCGCCCGGCAAGGCCGAGCGGCTGCTGCCTTTCCTCAAGCACGGTCGGGCCACGCTGTATGTGAACCTCGAAGAAGCCGGGCTGCTGTGCCAGCGCGAGTTCGACGATTCCGAATCCGCTGCCCGCGCCCTGCTGGACCGGGGCGCGCTGCGTGCGCTGGTGACCGACGGGGGCAACTCTGCCACCGTGGCCAGTGCCGACGCGGTGATCACCCAGAAACCCCCGTCGGTTCTGGTCACGCGCGTGACCGGTGCGGGCGACACGTTCATGGCGGCCCATATCGCCGCCGAAGCCAATGGCGCCAGCATTGACGAGGCGCTGACCCGCGCCTTGCATGCCGCTGCAACCTATGTATCCGGAGAGACCCCCCTGTGATCGACATCCAGTATTCCGCCGAAGTGCGCGCGGCCAAGGACGACGGAACCCCCATCGTTGCCTTGGAAAGCACCATCATCACCCACGGCATGCCCTACCCGCAGAACATCGAGGTGGCGGCCCAGGTCGAGCATGACATCCGCGACGCGGGCGCCGTTCCGGCCACGATCGCGGTGATCGACGGTCGGCTGCACGTAGGGCTGGAACCCGATCAGCTGAAGGATCTGGGACAGGCGCAGGGCGTGGCCAAGATCTCGCGCGCGGATATGGCGGCCTGCATCGCTTCGGGCGGGACCGGGGCCACCACCGTTGCCGCCACGATGATCGCGGCCCATTTCGCGGGGATCGAGGTCTTTGCCACCGGCGGCATCGGCGGGGTGCATCGCGGCGCGGAAACCAGCTTTGACATCTCGGCCGACCTGCACGAACTGGCGCAGACGCCGGTCACGGTCGTGGCTGCCGGGGCCAAGGCCATCCTCGATCTGGCCAAAACGCTCGAAGTGCTTGAGACACTGGGCGTGCCGGTCATCGCCCATGGGCAGGATGAATTCCCGGCCTTCTGGTCGGCCAAGTCGCCCTTTGCCGCGCCCCTGCGGATGGACACAGCCGAGCAGATCGCCAAGGCCCATGCGACGCGCCGCGCTCTGGGTCTGCCAGGCGGGCAGCTGGTGGCCAACCCGATCCCGCTGGCCGATCAGATCCCGTCCGAGGAACTTGACCCGATCATCGCCTCGGCCCAGCAGGACGCCGAAGCGCATCGCATTACCGGCAAGGCCGTCACGCCCTATCTGCTGCAGCGCATCTACGAGCGCACCGAGGGCCGATCCCTGATCGCCAATATCGCCCTGGTGCGCAACAATGCGCGCCTTGCGGCTGGTATAGCCAAGTCTTTGAAGGCTCAGGCTGACTAAGCGTCAAACGGACCTATTGTACCAAGGCGCCGGACTGATTAACTAGTCCGGAAAACCGCTCGGAACCGCGATGAACACACCGTTTGATGAAGAACCCCACCGCCGCCCCGGCCTGCTGTCGCGGCTACGCGCGTCGTTTCTGACGGGTATCGTCGTCATCGCACCGGTCTGGCTGACGCTGTGGCTGATCCTGTCGGTAGTCGGCTGGATCGACAGCGCGGTCCTGCCCTTGATCCCGCACCAGTTCCGGCCCGAACAATATGTGGGTATCAACCTGCGCGGCGTGGGCGTCCTGTTCTTCCTGATCTTCACGGTTCTGGTCGGCTGGATCGCCAAAGGTATCCTGGGCCGGTCACTGATCCATTTTGCCGAAAGCCTGGTCAACCGGATGCCCGTCGTCCGGTCGATCTATTCCGGGATCAAGCAAATCTCGGAAACCGTCTTTGCCCAG